>DXGZ01000061.1 GCA_019113645.1 Candidatus Mediterraneibacter vanvlietii
TTTTGCAATAGGGGCTGTTTTCTGTTCTATCCAGATCGGTAATTACTGCCTAACAGGCTGAAGAAAACAAAGGCGCGGCCGGAAGGTTTTACAAATAATAAGGTCTTCAAGCCGCGCCGTTTTGCAGGGGCAATGTGTATTTATTCCCGGAGCATTATTGAAAGCGTCTCAGAACAAAAGCGAGGAGTCAGGGGAAGGGTGGAGATTTCCGAAGGAAATACTACCCGACCTTGATTCCTCGTTTTTGTGGAGTATAATGAGCGCTGGCGGCAGCATAACTTTGCTGCCGTCCTGACTATTAACAATACCTTCCGGCTTTTCACGCACTTCTGCTTTTGTTGTTTTTGCCTCTGATTATTCTGTAAACAAACTTGGAAAACCGCGAAACGGCGCGGCTTGAAGGACTTACACATAGTAAGGCTTTCCTGCCGCGCCTTTGTTTTTCACAGTTGATTATTCGATGACTTTCCCAGCCGATAAAGCAGAAAACAGCCCCTATTTCAAGAAACTTTCTGCTGAGGCTGAGGGTGTGGGCAGGGTGACTTCGGAAGGGTTTTAGTGAATCTTGAAGTTCCGGACATGGACGTTAGGACAGACGGCGAGATTGTTTGAGCGAATGCGAGTTGCTCGCCGTCTGTCCTTGCATTTAGTCCATGTCCGGAATTTTTTAGATTCACTTAGACCCTGGAGCGGAACCCTGAACATCCCCTCAGCCTCAGCAGAATACGTCTTAAAATGCTCCCCTGTTTTCGGAAATATCGTCTCAAAAGTCAGCGAATCTAATTAACTAAATAGCGGTTATCACAACAGTTATGGTATAATATCGTCATGATTTATGAGAGAAGGTTTTACATATGATAGATTTTTTAAGAGAAGAAGGCATAACTGAAACCATTTTAAAAGGGGTCGGGGAATTCCGCCGGCGTTATTCTTCGCAGGATGATGTTGCAGCCGGACGCCCCCGCTATGTCTATTACGGAAAAGAGGTCTGGGAACAGGCAATAACAGCTCTGCTTTGCGGGGAGAATCTTCTGCTTGCCGGCTCGAAAGCAACAGGGAAAAACGTCCTCGCAGAGAACCTCTCTGCGCTCTTCGGGCGCCCGTCCTATAATGTCTCCTTCCATATCAATATGGACGCCTCCTACATGATCGGCACGGACACGTTCAAAAACGGACAGGTTGTCTTCCGCCCGGGACCGATCTGCCAGAGCGCTTCGGAAGGCGGATTCTGCATCCTGGACGAGATCAACATGGCGCGCAACGAAGCGCTTGCCGTCCTCCACTCAGCACTCGACTTCCGGCGGATCATCAACGTCCCCGGCTACGATGCCATCCGGATTCACGAAGCGTCCCGCTTTATCGCCACCATGAATTACGGCTATGCAGGCACACGGGAATTAAATGAAGCGCTCGCATCCCGTTTCATGGTCATCCATATGCCCGAGATCAGGGAGGACAACCTGGAGAAGCTGCTGCGCCGGGAATTTCCCGATATGAAAGATTCCTTTTCCCGTCAGTTTGCCGGACTTTTCACTGATATTGAGAAAAAATGCAGAAACGGCGAACTCACCACAAAAGTGCTGGATCTGCGCGGACTTCTGGATGCGATACGCCTCATGCACGGCGGGCTCTCCCCTCACGCTGCTCTCGATATGGGGATCACGAACAAGACCTTCGATGAGTACGAGCAGTCTCTTGTCCGGGATATCATTGCTTCCAGAATCTCCTCGAAGACAGAAAGCGCTTCCATCTTTCTGTGACAGAAACCCTCTGTAAAACAGGTACATTGTAAACAGTCATTTTGTGAGAAACTTTTTAAACAGGAGAACCATTATGTCAGAGATCGATTACAGCCTGTCTGTCCGCAGGCGCGCGTTAAACCTCATATGGACTGCTGCCGGAGAATACGGATTCGAACCGGAATTTCTGGCATTTACCCAGAATGGACAGCCGGATCTCTATATGAATTCCATCATCGGTTATGTCCGCAAATGGTATGCCGGTCCTGAGCTGAACGAATTATTTTCCACTGTTGGAAATGCACTTCTCCGTGAGACTTTTGACGGTGTTGTCTGGATTGGCCTGGAAAACTGTGCCTATGAAAGGGAAGTAAAAGAACGCCCTGTCCTGGCAGAACTTCGTCACGCCTGTGCAGAAGAATTTTTCCGCCAGCAGATGGAACGGTCCCGCCAGCAGTGGATGGCACAGAACAGCCTCGTGTACGCCCTCCAGTCCGCCAGATGGAACACAGTCCTCGGTAAGGCGCCCGGACTTGTCAATCCCCGTGAACGTCAGCTCTTTAAAGAGCTCGCTTACAGCGGAGACTGGAATGCCGCACAGATTGCTGACCACACTTATGATATTCTGCGCCGTTACTTTCATTTTGACAGAAATACTGTCCACTCTTCTGTTTTCACCCGGATTCGAAAAATGCTGGCTGACTCATCTCTTCACAGACTTTCCGGCAGGGTTATGCGCTCGGAAGATCTCACATTTGCACAGGATGCGTCCGGAGCAGGTCTTGTCACTGCCCGTAAATCCAAAGAATCCGGTCCGCTCTCCGCTGCCGGGGAGGAGAACAACCGAATCTATATCGAGGAATGTTTCGGGCTTCCGCTGTACGGGCGGCAGGAAAGCGCCCGGATCGATGAAGCCCTCTGCACGGATCGGCACACCGGATGCCATCTCTACTTTACAGAGGGAAAACGTTCCGCCGCTGAGACAAATGACGCGCTGATTCGCAAGACAATCCGCGGCGCGCAGGCACAGGCGAAAAAGAACAGACTGCACTATCAGGACAGGTTTCATTTCTATCAGAACAGCATCCGGCGGCTTGCCGAACAGATTCAGAACGCTCTGCTCGTCTACCCCCAGCCGCTGAAAGTCCCCGCCCGCACCGGGAAGATTGCCCCGGAACGAATCTGGCGCGCAGTACAGCTGAACGATGAACGTATCTTCTCTGACACATTCGAGGAAGAACAGCCTGATTTCTCCGTAGATCTTATGCTGGACGCCTCTGCTTCCAGGCTCCAGAGCCAGGAAATTATCGCCGCCCAGGCATTTGTCATTGCTCAGAGTCTGCGGCTCTGCGGGATTCCGGTGCAGGTCTCCTCTTTCCTGAGTCTCAGAGGACACACAGTCATCCGGCTGTATCAAAGATATCAGGCCGCAGAACATTTCGGAAAAAATATCTCTGAACACATCTTTGACTACTTTGCTGCCGGATGGAATCGGGACGGTCTCGCCCTGCGCGGCGCCGGATTCCTCATGAATGAATCCCCGGCAAAAAACAGGATGCTGATTCTTCTGACGGACGCCAGCCCAAACGATGACCGCCGAATCCCGGCGGACCGGAAAAACGGCCATCCTCTGAGCCGGGATTACTCCGGGGAAGCAGGAATCGAGGATACCCGGGCGGAAGTGCGAAACTTAAGGAAATCCGGCGTCCAGGTGATGGCTGTTCTCACCGGAGAAGACGGGAGCACCGAAGCCGCACGAAAAATCTACGGAGATGATTTTGTCCGAATTGAAAGCATCCGCCATCTGTCCGATGCAGTGGGAACACTGCTGCAGCGGAAAATCGAACAGTTTACATCTTAATATCCTTCAGCCTTCCCTCTCCCCGCAGATATTTCCGATAGATAAAAAGGAAAATAATACAGGAAAGGCAGGCTGAAGTTCCATCAGCAACAGGTTCCGCATAAAAAGCATTCTTCGCCGCAAACCAGAGCGGAAGAATACAGGTTGCCGCAAAATACAGCGATTTTCGAAACAGAGACATGCCAAGCGATATCTTTGTCATGCCAAGCGCGGTCAGCCCGTCCACAATCACGTACTGGAAACTGAGCGGAACAATCATCAAAGTAAACGCTTTGATTCCCCATATTGCAAGATTTTCATATTCCGGATTATCTGTGAAGATACGCACAAAATACTGCGGCGCGACCCTCGAAATCAGGAACATCACAGATGTAAAGCAGACGCACAGCATCAAAACCCAGAAAAACGTCTTTCGGATCCGATCCGGTTTATTCGCGCCATAGTTAAAACTGATCAGCGGCTGTGACCCTCCCGTAATTCCAAGCATGGGCGATGTGATCAGAAGCATATAACTCTGCACAATGGTCGCCGCCGTGACAAGCGTATCTCCGTACTCCTTTCCCCCATAATGCTGGAGCACCGCGTTCAGCGCGATGATGATAATGCTGTCCGTAGCAAAAATCAGGAATGGAGAAAATCCGATCTTCACAATCTGTTTTCCTACTGTCAACTCCGGTTTCACCACTCCCAACGGCACCTGCATCTTCTTTCTTCGCAGCGTCAGAAGAACAAAAGTACAGGAGGACATCTGCGCAATCACCGTTGCTACTGCCGCCCCTGCCACTCCCATATCCATCAGGAAAATAAACACCGGATCAAGCACGATATTCACCACTGCTCCGATCAGAGTTGTCATCATGCCAAGCAGCGGAAATCCCTGTGCCGTAATAAAATAATTCATTCCCATAGACAGCAGAGCAAAAAAGGTTCCCGCTGTATAAATCGTCATGTATGTGTCTGCGTAGGAAAAGGTCACTTCACTGGCTCCAAACCAGTTCAGCAGGTAACTCTTTGTCAGCAGAAACAGAATCGTCAGTGTCACCGAGACGATCATCATCATCGTAAAACTGTTAGCCAGTATTTTCCGTGCCCCCTTCTCATCTCCTGCCCCCAGGCGAACCGAAAAAAGCACCGATCCTCCGATCCCAAACAGCGTACCAAAGGATGACAGCAGCGTCACAATCGGAGCGCAGACTCCCACGCCAGCCAGCGCATCCGCGCCGATCACCGGAATATTTCCCACATAAATCCTGTCTACGATACTGTACAGTACATTGACAAACTGCGCGAACATAAACGGAATAGATGTCTTAAGAACAAGCACAGGAATAGAATCTTTGCCGAAATCATTTGTCTTCTTCATATTATGTAACCCCCAAAACAAACCTCTCTCCCGCACGCAGCGGCGCGGAATTCAGATCACAGATCAGATTTCGCTGATGCAGTCCGCTCTACATTATAACAGAAACCGGGAGATATGGAAGTAGGGAATTCCGCTATTTAGATCATCAACTGCCGGATTCAGATCAGACGAAAACAGAGTGGATTTACAAGACATATTCTGCGGAGAGGGAGACTATGGACGGCTTCCGCTCCAGGGGATAAGGGAAACTAAGGAGTTCCGGGGACGGACTAAAAGCAGAGACAGACGGTGAGCAACTCGCTTTCGCTCAGACAATCTCACCGCCTGTCTCAACGTCCCTCCTCGGAACTCCAAGTTTCGCTAATCCCCATCCGAAGTCAGCCGTCCATAGTCTCCCTCTCCGCAGAAAATCTCTCGAAATGGAGCTGTTTTCTGCTCGCTTCAAAAGGGAAGTTAATGAATAAACAGGCTGAAGAAAACAAAGGCGCGGCCGGAAGGCCGGAAGATTTTACAAATAATACGGCCTCCAAGCCGCGCCGTTTTGCATGGGCAATGTGTATTTTGTTCAGAGCATTATTGAAAGTGTCCCAGAGCAAAAACGAGGAGTCAGGGGAAGGGTGGAGATTTCCGAAGGAAATACTACCCGACCTTGATTCCCCGTTTTTGCGAAGTAAAATGTATGTCGGCGGCAGCATAACTTTGCTGCCGCCTTGATTATTAACGACACCTTCTGATTTCCAGCGCACTTCCGCTTTTGTCATTTTTCCCTCCGCTCATTCCATAAACAGACTTGGATAACCGCGAAACGGCGCGGCTTGGAGGGATTACCATTTGTAAAACCGTCCAGCCGCGCCTTGCTTTTTACTCAGTTGATTATTCGATGACTTCCCCTGTCGATAAAGCAGAAAACA
>DXGZ01000002.1 GCA_019113645.1 Candidatus Mediterraneibacter vanvlietii
TAAATGAGCGGGAAACCTGCTAAAGACAGGATTGAAAATGGAACAACTCGCTTTGCTCAGACAATTTCCATTTTCAATCCAACGCAGTTTTCCCGCTCATTAACTTTTTCTAAAGCTCCCTCCGAAGTCACCGCCTCCGGCATCCCCTTCCCTCCGAAAGACATCCGCGAATTATCTCCCGCGGATTTCTGCGCTGTTCTAGCCGGTCAGTTTCCTGTTCGACATACTCACGATTCAAGAGCAAAAAGAAGACGGAAGGTTATTGACTAAGATTTCAAATTTGAAACCGGGACATTAGCAAATAGCACTCTCTGATTGTCATTTGTCAGATCCCTTAGTTTTTCTTACTCCATGGAGCGGAGCAAAAGACAATGCCCCTCCCCTTTGAATACGGCTTTGCAAACGTTATTCCGCATTTCTCGGACGTTTTACTCTATCGAAGAATCAGACCAACTCAGATTTCTTTATCCGCAAAGTGCTCCCTCAGTTTCACTATTGCGCTCTTCTCTATCCTGGAGACATAAGAACGGGAAATTCCAAGCTGTCTTGCAATTTCCCGCTGTGTGTATTCCTCTCCGCCATATAGACCATATCTCATTTTTAAAACGAGCTTTTCTCTGGAAGAAAGCTCGTTTTCTACTTTTTCATATAGTTTCTGAATATTTTCTTTCAGGTGGATTTTTTCCGGGATGTCGGCGTCATCGGTTTCTATGATATCGTAGAGTTTGATTTCGTTTCCTTCACGGTCTGTGCCGATGGGCTCGTAGAGAGAGATTTCTTTGGATATTTTTTTCTTAGATCTCAGATGCATGAGAATCTCATTTTCCACACAGCGGGAAGCATAGGCTGCGAGCCGGTTCCCCTTATCGGGATTGAAGGTGACAACGGCTTTGATCAGACCAATGGTTCCGATGGATATAAGATCTTCAGGATCTTCCTCAAGGTTCTGATATTTCTTGATTACATGGGCTACCAGCCTCAGGTTGCGCTCGATGAGGATGTGCTTTGCCTCGAGGTCGCCCTCAGTATACTTCTGGATATAATACTTTTCTTCTGAGGGGGTAAGGGGATTTGGAAATGATTTCACGATGGCACCTCTTAGCACATTTGATATAGTTTATGAGTCTTCGGCAGGATTTGTGCTTTTCCATCGGAAATAAGACGAGCTGAAAACTATGTCTTGACATGGACTGCGGATCTGGGATATGATGGACATACATTCCCGGAGATATCCTTCTTCGGTAATCTTTCCCGTTACGGGAATCTGGTCGGTTCGACCGGAATTTTCAACTTTATTAATTTATTTTCAGTGGTGTTGTTTGGAGCTAAAGAACAGGAAACTCATAAGAAAGGAGTTTGGATGAGTTTTAGTACAATTTTATCAGCGTCTATCGAGGGACTGGGAGTTGAAATGGTCCGCGTAGAAGCGGATGTGTCGAATGGACTCCCGGTATTCCATATGGTGGGATATCTCTCATCGGAGGTAAAAGAGGCCGGGGAGAGGGTGCGTACGGCAATTAAAAATTCCGGGTATGACTATCCGCCGAAGCGGACGGTTATCAATTTGTCGCCGGCTACATTGCGCAAGCGCGGCGCTTCTTTCGACCTGCCGATTGCCACAGCTATTCTGGCTTCGCTGGGGCAGATTGACGTCAGCAGAAGAGGAAAATGCCTTGTCATAGGAGAACTGGGGCTGGACGGCAGAGTGAGAAAGGTGCCGGGGATTCTTCCGGTTGTGATGGAAGCAAGAAAACAGGGGATTACATGCTGCATTGTTCCCCGGGAAAATGCGGCCGAAGGGGCGTTGATTCGGGAAATGAAAGTGATTGGTGTTGAAACATTGACTGAGACAGCAGAGTTTTTCAGCGGCAAAGAGATTACGGCAGCGGATGTATGCGGGAATAAGAGGAAGAAGACCGGTGAGGAGAGACCGGATTTTTCGGAGATACGCGGACAGGAGAATGTGAAGAGGGCAGCTGAGATTGCAGTGTCAGGAGGGCACAACCTCCTGATGATCGGTCCGCCTGGCAGCGGAAAGTCGATGACTGCAAAATGTATTGCCGGAATTCTGCCGCCTCTTGAGATGGAAGAGAGTCTGGAGATAACGAAGATCTACAGTGTGCTCGGAATGGTAGATGAGGAGGAGCCCCTGATCCAAAACCGGCCGTTCCGTGAAGTGCATCACACGGCGACAAAGGCTGCGCTGATCGGAGGCGGGATTATCCCGCGCCCCGGGGAGATCAGTCTGGCGCACGGGGGCGTCCTGTATCTGGATGAACTGCCGGAGTTCCGGAAAAGCGTTCTGGAGGTGTTGAGACAGCCGTTGGAAGAGAGAAACATCCAGATATCAAGGTCATATGGAAAATACAGTTTTCCTGCAAATTTTATACTTGTCGGAGCAATGAATCCCTGTCCCTGCGGCGGTTATCCGGATATGGAAAAATGCACGTGCACGCCCGCGCAGATACAGAACTATCTCAGCAGGATCAGCCGCCCGTTTCTTGATCGGATTGATTTGTGCGCAGAAGCTTCCAGAGTGAAATACGAGAATCTGACGGATCGGAGAAAAGGGGAGAGTTCGGCTGAAATACGGGAGCGCGTGTGCCGTGTGAGAGAGGTTCAGAAGAAACGCTATCAGGGGACGAAGATTCTTAATAATGCGATGCTTTCCGGAAAGGATCTGGACACATACTGCGAGTTGGGAGATACGGAAAAGAAACTGATGGAACAGGCTTTTTCTGTGATGGGGCTGACAGCGCGCGCCTACCACAGGATCATAAAGACAGCGAGAACGATTGCGGACATGGACAGTGCGGAGAATATCAGGGTTAAGCATCTGAAAGAAGCACTCGGTTACCGGATGGTTGATGGAAAATACTGGAGGAGGTAATGGCTATGAAGTATGAATTCTGGTTTGCAGGGATCCGGGGAATTCCGGTTTGGAAAAAGATACATCTTCACGAATACATGAAATCAGCAGAAGCAGTTTATTATATAGAAGAAACACAGTTGAGAAAAATGGAGTTCTTGAATGAAGAAGAGCAAAATAAAATATTGCAGGCAAAGAAAAGAGAAGATTTTAAGGAACAGTACGACAAAATGAAGGAGAAAGGAATTCGCTTCATCTTATGGTCGTCTCCGGAATATCCGCGCAGACTGAAGGAGATTACGGATTATCCGTATGCACTGTATGTGAAGGGGAATCTGCCGGATGAAAACAGGAAGGCAGCGGCTGTGATCGGTGCGAGGCGATGCACTCCGTATGGGGAAAAGTATGCCATTGATTTCGCGAGAGCACTTGCCGGATGTGGAGTGGAGATCATAAGCGGAATGGCAAGGGGCGTGGACGGCATGGGACACCGGGGCGCTCTGATGGGAGGCGGCCGCACGTTTGCCGTACTCGGTTCGGGCGTGGATGTCTGCTATCCGAAGGAGCATATCGGTCTGTATGTGGATATTCTGGAACAGGGAGGGGGAATTATTTCAGAGCAGCAGCCGGGTACAGCCCCTCTGCCGCAGTATTTTCCTGCGCGCAACCGGATTATAAGCGGGCTGTCTGATGCGGTGCTCGTAATGGAAGCAGGAGAGCGGAGCGGATCTCTTATTACCGTGGATATGGCGCTGGAACAGGGGAGGGATGTGTACGCCCTTCCGGGTCCGGTGAACAGCACATTGAGCGGCGGATGCAACCGGCTGATTCATCAGGGGGCAGGCATACTCATGTCACCGGAGGCACTGCTGGAGGAGTGGGAAATCAGAGATTCCGGACAGCATAGATGCGGGCGAAACACTGGCAAAAATGAAAAAAAACTTGAAAGTGCAGAAAAATTGGTGTATAGTTGTCTCGGTTTGTATCCAAAGAATGTAGACCAGCTTGCCGCAGAGACAGAATTGAATGTGAATGAGGTGGTTGAGCTGCTTGTTTCTTTGGAATTACAGGGTTACGCCAGAGAAATATCAAAAAATTATTACATCTCGCAGGCATGACAGTCTGCCGGATGATACCGCCGGTGCTGTCGCGTATCGGAAATGTTCGGATAGAAAAGTAAGGCATAAGCCGGACAGATGGAGGAGTTACAATTATGGCACATTATCTTGTTATCGTGGAGTCACCGGCAAAGGTGAAGACGATCAAAAAATTTCTGGGAAGTAATTATACGGTTGCGGCATCTCAGGGACATGTCCGTGATTTGCCGAAAAGCTCTCTGGGCATTGATGTGGAGCATGATTACGAACCGAAATATATTACAATACGCGGGAAAGGAGATATCCTTGCCGCGCTGCGGAAAGAAGTAAAAAAGTCGGATAAGGTATTTCTTGCTACCGACCCTGACCGTGAAGGAGAAGCGATCTCATGGCATCTTGCGGCGGCGCTGAAGCTTGATGAGAAAAAAATGTGCCGTATCACATTTAATGAGATCACGAAAAATGCGGTGAAGGCATCTTTAAAGACTCCGAGAGACATTGATATGAATCTGGTAAATGCACAGCAGGCGAGACGTGTCCTTGACCGTATGGTGGGCTACAGGATCAGTCCGCTTCTCTGGGCAAAGGTCAAAAGAGGACTGAGCGCGGGACGAGTGCAGTCGGTAGCGCTGCGTCTTGTGGCTGACAGAGAAGATGAGATCAACGCGTTTATTCCGGAAGAATACTGGACTTTGGATGCAGTTCTGAAGGTGAAAGGAGAAAAACGTCCGCTCACGGCAAAGTTTTATGGAACAGATAAAAACAGGATAACAATCCATTCTGAACAGGAGCTTCGCGAGATACTGGCGAAGATTGAGGACGCTGAGTTTAAGATTACTGATATAAAGAAGAGCGAGCGTATCCGCAAAGCGCCGCTCCCGTTTACCACAAGTACTCTTCAGCAGGAGGCTGCAAAAGCTCTGAATTTTGGAACACAGAAGACGATGCGCATTGCGCAGCAGCTGTATGAAGGAATTGATATTAAGGGGAACGGAACAGTCGGTGTGATCACCTATCTGCGTACGGATTCTACCAGAATCGCTGATGAGGCAGACGCAGCGGCGCGGGAATATATTTCCTCGACATATGGAAAAGAATATGCAGCAGCCGGGCAGAACGGCGGAAATGGCGACAAGAAGATCCAGGACGCACATGAAGCGATCCGTCCGACTGATATCAGCAGGACACCGGCTTCCTTGAAGGATTCTCTTACAAGGGATCAGTTCAGGCTGTATCAGTTGATCTGGAAGCGTTTTACGGCCAGCCGTATGGAAGCGGCGAGATATGAATCTACATCTGTTAAGATCGGTGCAGGAGAATACTGCTTTACAGTTGCGGCTTCCAAGCTCATCTTCGACGGATTCCGCTCTGTTTATACAGAGGCAGATGAGGAGAAGGAAGAGAGCAATGTGCTTCTGGGACATCTTGACATGGATTCTGTGCTGACAAAAGAGAGTCTTGACCCGAAACAGCATTTCACACAGCCGCCCGCACATTATACGGAGGCGAGCCTTGTCAAAGCGCTGGAAGAGCTGGGGATCGGCCGCCCGAGTACCTATGCGCCGACGATTTCCATCATACTGGGAAGAAGATATGTGACTAAAGAGGCGAAGAACCTGTATCTTACAGAGATCGGCGAAGTTGTCAACAACATGATGAAGAAGTCATTTCCGAGCATAGTGGATGTGAATTTTACAGCCAATATGGAAGGGCTTCTCGATATGGTTGAAGAAGGAAAGGTCGAGTGGAAAGAAATTATCCGTAATTTTTATCCGGATCTGGATGAGGCTGTTAAAAAAGCGGAACAGGAACTGGAGAGTGTAAAGATAGAGGACGAGGTGACGGATGTTATCTGCGAAGAATGCGGAAGAAACATGGTCATCAAATACGGTCCGCACGGGAAATTCCTGGCATGTCCCGGGTTCCCGGAATGCAGGAACACGAAGCCTTATCTGGAGAAGATCGGCGTGCCGTGTCCGATCTGCGGAAAAGATGTAGTGATCCGGAAAACAAAAAAAGGCAGAAAATATTATGGATGTGAGAATAATCCGGAATGTGAATTCATGTCCTGGCAGAAACCGTCCAAAGAGAAATGTCCGGAATGCGGCGGATACATGGTTGAAAAAGGAAATAAACTTGTCTGTGCAAATGAGAAATGCGGATATGTTACAGTACTGAAGCATGATAAAACGCAATAGAATGGATAAATTGTATTGCTATTCTGAAAATTGTATGATAACATAGACATATCTATTAATTTGTCAGGATTTGTCTGTACAATTTTGACATATGCAAAGAAATGCGGAGGAAATGATGAGTGTACAACTATTAGACAAAACAAGAAAGATTAACAAACTGCTTCACAACAATAATTCGAGCAAGGTGGTGTTTAACGATATCTGTGGTGTTCTGACAGAGATCCTTGACTCGAATGTGCTGGTTGTCAGCAAAAAGGGAAAGATACTTGGCGTGAGCAAATGTTCGAAAGTGAGGGAGATCAACGAACTTATTACAGAGTCTGTGGGATCCCACATCGACAAAATGCTGAATGAAAGACTTTTGAGTATCCTTTCCACAAAGGAAAATGTAAACCTTGAGACTCTGGGATTTTCACCGGATGCGGTTAAAGGATGTGAGGCAATCATCACTCCGATCGACATTGCAGGAGAGCGGCTTGGCACGCTGTTTATCTATAAACAGGACGACACGTATTCTATCGATGATATTATCCTCAGCGAGTACGGAACAGCGGTTGTCGGTCTGGAAATGCTTCGTTCAGTGAACGAGGAGAGTGCGGAAGAGACGAGAAAAGAACATATCGTTCAGTCGGCGATCAGCACGCTTTCTTTTTCAGAGCTGGAAGCAATTATACATATTTTTGACGAGCTGGGCGGAAATGAAGGAATTCTTGTTGCAAGCAAGGTTGCGGACCGCGTAGGAATCACCCGATCAGTTATCGTGAATGCGCTCAGGAAGTTTGAAAGTGCCGGCGTGATCGAGTCCCGGTCTTCGGGAATGAAGGGAACTTATATTAAAGTGCTTAATGATTATGTGTTCACCGAACTCGAAAAGATTAAAAAAGAGAGAGTATAAGCGGGAGGACAGCAAGTATGTACGAAGGAAATCCGGTTGACCTGCAGATGGAAAAGATTATATCTGCAGATGGTATTTTCGATGAGTCAACGCGTCAGTGCAGGGTGTTTAAATATGATCCCGAGGAAGATTACATATACCTTGAACTGAAGGAAGGCGTTCTGACAGAAATTTCACTTGACGCAAAATACCGGTGTTATATATCAACGAGAAGCGAACTGCTCTACTGTACCGGTGTTGTAAAAGAGCGGTACAGGCAGGAAGACAGGAATCTGTTTAAATTCAGGATCGAGAATGGATTCTATAACGTGAATGAGGGACGGAAGATGACGAAGCGCGCATAATATGTGCGCTTCGTTCATTTTATGCATAACAGCTTTTTACAGCAGTCCGGACATGAGGGTACGTTTTTTATAAAAACCTTGTAAACTGTGTTGACAAATTAAATGCAGAGTGCTATTTTATATTCATGAGGTTTAGCACTCGTGAGAAATGAGTGCTAACAAACAAATTTCAAGGAGGAATCACAATGAAGTTAGTACCATTAGGTGACAAAATTGTTTTAAAACAGTTAGAAGCAGAAGAAACTACAAAGTCCGGTATCGTGCTGCCGGGACAGGCAAAAGAGAAGCCGCAGGAAGCGGAAGTAATCGCTGTGGGACCGGGCGGAAATATAGATGGAAAAGAAGTGGTTATGCAGGTTAAGGCAGGCGACAAAGTGATTTATTCCAAATATTCAGGAACAGATGTGGAGCTTGACGGAGAAGAGTATATTATCGTAAAACAGAGCGATATTCTTGCAATCGTAGAAGAGTAATATAAAGGAGATGTATAGAAATGGCAAAGGAAATCAAATACGGAGCTGAGGCCAGAGCAGCACTGGAAAAAGGCGTAAATCAGCTGGCAGATACAGTAAAAGTAACACTTGGACCAAAAGGAAGAAACGTAGTGCTTGATAAATCTTTCGGCGCTCCGCTGATCACAAATGACGGTGTTACAATCGCAAAAGAGATCGAGCTTGAGGACGGATTCGAGAATATGGGAGCACAGCTGATCAGAGAAGTTGCTTCCAAGACAAACGATGTGGCAGGAGATGGTACAACTACAGCTACAGTTCTTGCACAGGCGATGGTTCACGAGGGTATGAAGAACCTTGAGGCAGGCGCTAACCCGATCGTTCTGAGAAAAGGTATGAAGAAAGCCACGGATAAAGCTGTTGAAGCAATCCATAACATGAGCAGCAAGGTAAAAGGCAAAGAGCAGATCGCTAGAGTTGCAGCTGTTTCTTCAGGAGATGAAGCAGTAGGGCAGATGGTAGCTGACGCTATGGAGAAGGTTTCCAATGACGGAGTTATCACAATCGAGGAATCCAAGACAATGCAGACAGAGCTTGATCTTGTAGAAGGTATGCAGTTTGACCGCGGATACATTTCAGCATATATGGCAACAGATATGGAGAAGATGGAAGCGGTTCTGGAAGATCCGTACATCCTCATTACTGACAAGAAGATCTCCAACATTCAGGACATCCTTCCGCTTCTTGAGCAGGTAGTTCAGTCAGGAGCAAGACTTCTGATCATCGCTGAGGATATCGAAGGCGAGGCACTGACAACTCTGATTGTCAACAAACTGCGTGGAACATTCAATGTTGTTGCTGTTAAGGCTCCGGGATATGGCGACAGAAGAAAAGAAATGCTTCAGGATATCGCAATCCTTACAGGCGGCCAGGTAATCTCCGAGGAGCTCGGATATGACCTGAAAGAGACAACAATGGATCAGCTTGGACGTGCAAAATCCGTTAAAGTTCAGAAAGAAAACACAGTTATCGTTGACGGCTGCGGAGACAAGAATGCAATTGCTGACAGAATCGCACAGATCAAAAAAGCAATCGAAGATACAACTTCTGATTTCGACAGAGAGAAACTTCAGGAGAGACTTGCCAAACTGGCAGGCGGCGTAGCAGTAATCCGTGTAGGTGCAGCTACAGAGACAGAGATGAAAGAAGCAAAACTTCGTATGGAAGACGCTCTGAATGCTACAAGAGCAGCTGTTGAAGAAGGAATCATCGCAGGCGGCGGTTCAGCATATATTCATGCAGCAAAAGAAGTTGCAAAACTGACAGAAGAACTGGATGGCGATGAGAAAACAGGTGCAAGAATCATCCTGAAAGCTCTGGAAGCTCCGCTTTACCAGATCGCTGCAAATGCAGGTCTTGAGGGCGCTGTTATCGTAAATAAAGTAAGAGAATCTGAGCCGGGAATCGGATTTGACGCTTATGATGAAGAGTATGTAGACATGGTGGAAAAAGGAATCCTTGATCCTGCCAAAGTAACAAGAAGCGCTCTGCAGAACGCAACAAGTGTTGCTTCTACACTGCTGACAACAGAGTCTGTTGTTTCTACAATCAAAGAGCCGCAGCCGGCTGCACCAGCAGGCGGTGCCGGCATGGGTATGATGTAAAAATCTGAGTTTGTCAAGCAGAAAACTCAGGCAGCACAAGTCCGAAATCCGCAGGAGATAATTTTTGAAAACGTATTCTGCGGGAAGGGGATACCGGATTCGGCTCCGCTCCAGGATCTAAGAAAAACTAAATGA
>DXGZ01000062.1 GCA_019113645.1 Candidatus Mediterraneibacter vanvlietii
CGTATTCAAAGGGGAGGGGCATTGTCTTTTGCTCCGCTCCATGGAGTAAGAAAAACTAAGGGATCTGACAAATGACTAAAGACAACAGGGCAGATGGGCAACTCGTTTCACTCAGACAATCCCATCTGCCCTGTTAACGTCATTGTGCCAGATCCCAAGTTTTTTAACTCCATTCCGAAGTCGCCAAATCCAATGTCCCTCCCCTTTGAAAAGCGATCCTGACTTATATTCCGCAGTTCTCTGCGTTCTTCAAATCGGAAGAGTCAGAGCAAACGCAGATTTCGAAAAAGCATGGACGCGGTCGGAAAGGTATTGACTAAGGGTTATGAAATTTCACACTTGACAATATGGGTTAAAACTGATTGTCTGAATCCATAGATCTTAGTCATTATCCTGCCGGTTTTATCTGGCTTCTAAATCGCGAGTATGTCGAACCGGAAACTGACCGGTTAGGACAGCGTAGAAATCCGCGGGAGATAATTCTCGGATCTCTTTCGGAGGGAAGGGGATGCCGGAAGCGGTGACTTCGGAGGGAGCTATAGAAAAAGTTAATGAGCAGGAAAACTGCGTTGGATTGAAAATGGAAATTGTCTGAGCGAAGCGAGTTGTTCCATTTTCAATCCTGTCTTTAGCAGGTTTCCTGCTCATTTAGTTTTTCTTAGATCCTGGAGCGGAGCCGAATCCGGTATCCCCTTCCCGAAGAATACGTTTTCACTAATTATCTCCTGCGGATTTCGGATTTGTTCTGTCTGAGTTTTCTATGCGACAAACTCAGATTTTCTACTAGACTTACGTTCCCATTAGAGGTAAAATTATTACAGACATTTTGTCAGAAACAGCTTTGTTTCTGAAATTTTAACGGGAAAGGAGATAACATTATGAGATCTTTTACGTATGTTATCGCTGATAAGGTGGGGATTCACGCGAGACCTGCCGGAGTGGTTGTGAAAACTGCACAAAAGTATCAGTCTTCGATTACGATCGGCAGAGGGGACGATCAGGCTGATATGAAGAAACTGATGGAAGTGATGAGCCTGGGTGTAAAATGCGGGCAGGAGATTACGGTGACGGCTGTGGGAACGGACGAAGAGGCAGCCTGTACCGAGCTGGAGACGATTCTTAAAGAACGGCTGTGAGAACGGAAAAGATGAGAACGGACAGCGGCAGACTGGTTTCGGATGCGGCTGGAGATCAGGGAAATGATTTTTATAGAGGAGGATATTATGGGAAATATATGGCATGATATTCGGGAGGACAGGATTTTCCCGACAGATTTTATTTCAGTGATCGAAATTTCAAAAGGCAGCAAGAAAAAATATGAGCTGGATAAGGAGACAGGGCTGATTATTCTTGACAGGGTTCTGTATACTTCCACTCATTATCCCATGAATTACGGCTTTATTCCGAGAACTCTGGGAGATGACGGAGACCCGCTGGATGTTCTTGTAATGTGTTCCGAGCCGCTTGAGCCGATGACTCTGGTGCGCTGCTATCCGATCGGTGTTATGAAGATGACTGACGGCGGAGCTGGAGATGAGAAGGTCATTGCAATTCCATGGGCGGATCCGACTTATGAAGCATATACGGATATATCTGAGCTGCCGAAACACATATTTGATGAGATACGGCATTTCTTCAGTGTGTATAAAGACCTGGAAGGAAAGAAAACAGCGGTCAATGAATTCGAAGGCGCGCTGGGAGCAGTGCAGGTCATCGAAGAGTGCATTGAGAGATACAAGAAGAAATATGTGGAACCTCAGGAGGGCTCGGATGAGCATGCCGGAACGGATGGCGAACCGGAGAAAGAATAGGCTCACAGGCTGATAATGGAGAGAGCGCCTGGGATCAGGTGTCTGTATCTCATATACAAGTGTATACATAAGAGAGGAGAAAGGATAAATGGAAAAATTCAGTGATAATATTAAAAAAGTAATTCTGGCAGGAATCGGAGCGGTTGCTGTTACAGCCGAGAAGTCAAAGGACCTGCTCGATGAAATGGTGGAAAAGGGCGAGCTGACTGTGGAGCAGGGCAAAGTGCTCAACGAGGAGCTCAGACATAATATCAAAAAAACAGTCAAGGAAAATACAGGTTCAGAGAAACCGGTGACCTCTGAGGAGATCAGCGATCTGCTGGATAAACTGACGCCGGAACAGCTCGCGGCCCTGAAAGAACAGCTTCTGCAGAAAGAATCTGCAGAGGAAAATGAAGACGCATGAGCGCAAGAGAACCGATAGAATATAACTCAAGACTTCGCGAAATCACAGCGGTTCTGCGCAAACACAACATTACACGGGGCGTGACCCCGAAGAAGCTGAGAGCGATTCTGGAGGATCTGGGTCCTACGTTTATTAAACTGGGACAGATTATGTCCATGCACTCGGATATCCTGCCGAAGCGGTATTGTGACGAGCTGATGCTGCTTCGGTCGGATGTGACGCCGATGCCGTTTGAGGAAGTGGTTTCCGTAATAGAAGAGTCCTATGGCCGATCATGGAAGAGAGTGTTCGCTTCCATAGAAGAAAAGCCGCAGGGCTCTGCTTCTATTGCTCAGGTTCACCGGGCGGTTCTGCGAAGCGGAGAGGATGTAGTAGTGAAGGTTCAGCGCCGGGGCATCTATGAGAAGATGGCGCGCGATATTGATCTTCTCCATAAAGCTGTAAAACTTATGCCTCCGGTGAGTATCAAGGGAATGGCGGATCTTGATCTTGTGCTTGATGAAATGTGGTCTGTTACAAGAGATGAGATGAATTTCCTGACAGAAGCGGCGAACCTGGAAGAGTTTGCAAGAAGAAATAAAGAGGTCAATTTTGTCGGAACTCCGGTTCTGTACCAGCAGTACACGGCAGTGCATGTGCTTGTCATGGAATACATTGACGGTATCGGAATCGATGACAAGGAAAAGCTGATCGAGCAGGGGTATGACTTAAAGGAGATCGGCAGCAAGCTGGTTGACAACTATATTAAGCAGGTCATGGACGATGGATTCTTCCATGCGGATCCTCATTCCGGCAATGTGAAGATACGCGACGGGAAGATCATCTGGATCGACATGGGAATGATGGGAAGGCTGACTGAGCATGACCGGGAGATGATCGGAAAGGCGATACAGGGGATTGCCCTGAATGACGTGGGTCTGATCCTGCAGGCAGTAGTTGCCATTGGCGAGTTCAAGGAAAAGCCGGACCAGAGAAAGCTCTATGAAGACATCGAAGGCCTGCTTATGAAATACGGCAATGTGGATATGGGAAAAATCAATGTGGCGGCAGTTATGACAGATCTTATGGATGTCATGAAAGACAATAAGATCAAGATGCCTCATGGTCTGACGATGCTGGCGAGAGGACTGACCCATATGGAGGGGCTTCTGGCGGATATTGCTCCGGATATCAATATGGTTGAAATCGCTACTGCACATATGTCAGGGGAGTTCTTCCGGAGGTTTGACCTGAAGAAAGAACTTAAAAGCAGCGGACGCAGTGTGGCAAAATCATTCCGGAAAGCCCTGGATATTCCATCGATGGTGTCGGATCTGATGAAAGAGTTTATGCAGGGACAGACAAAGGTGAATCTGGACCTGCAGGCATCGGACGATCTGGCTCAGCTGCTCCGGCGCCTGGTGCGCAACATTGTGATGGGACTGTGGGTTATGGCACTGCTGATCAGTTCGAGCATTATATGTACAACGGACATGACACCGAAGATTCTGGGGATACCGGCTTTGGGATTTTTCGGTTATATGATGGCGTTTCTCATTGTCCTGTATGTATTTATCAAGCATGTCCTGTCGAGAAAATAGGGAAAACTGTGTGGCACACAGGAAGTCGGAAGTACAGCTATAAGAAAAGGTGGACGGATCATTATGAAAAAGAACAGAAAAAACCCGCTCTATGAGAGTTTCGGGTACGCATTCGAGGGAATATGGACAGGAATATGCAAGGAGAGAAATATGAAGATTCACTGCCTTGCGATTATACTGGTAACTCTGGCGGGAACATTTTTTAATATCACTGCAACGCAGTGGTGCATCTGTCTTCTTCTGTTTGCGCTTGTGGCATCTCTGGAACTGGTGAATACAGCTGTTGAGGCGGTTGTTGATCTTGTAACGGAGGAGAAGAAACCGCTGGCAAAGATCGCAAAAGACACAGCGGCAGGAGCAGTGCTTTTTGCAGCGATCATATCAGTGATCATCGGCTGCATTATCTTTCTTCCATATCTGTTGAAACTGTTTGGAATAATGTGATACAATATAATGTAGCGGGTAACTCCCGCTGTTATATGGACAGTTATTCAAAGACCAGGCGAAAGGAAAAGCATTACAATGAGTGATAATAATACAACAGTTACAAAACAGGAGACACTGGCGGCTCTTAAGAATCCCG
Source organism: Candidatus Mediterraneibacter vanvlietii (assembly GCA_019113645.1). Taxonomy (GTDB): domain Bacteria; phylum Bacillota; class Clostridia; order Lachnospirales; family Lachnospiraceae; genus Mediterraneibacter; species Mediterraneibacter vanvlietii. Next base: position 4,381 of record DXGZ01000062.1, read on the forward strand.
GGGAAATCTATGTGATCATGTCAGTTGTGACAAGAGTTCCGTTTGTTGTCTGCGACGAGGAAACATATGATGACGAGATCCTTCTCTATTACAGAAAGGAAGACGCTCAGGAAAAGGCAAAACAGCTGATCGAAGAAAAATATCAGACCGCGGTTGTCAAGGTGGAGGAGAAGATGCTTCTTCCGTTTTACACGAGCCTTTATACGATGGGGGTAAACTGCCTGTCAGTAAACAACGGAACGGACACGCAGATCAATATCCAGTTATCCGATCTCGTAGTGCGCAAATCTCCTGATCAGCTTCCGGAGGGCAAGAAGCTGATTGAGAATCCGGCGCTTCATCTGACGGCGATTTACTTTATGCAGGAAATGCGCAGACAGGCTTCCCCTCAGCCGACAGAAGAACTTAAGGAGCTTCAGGAGGAGCTGCTGGCGCACTATACGAAGGGTACATTTATCATTGCAATTCAGGAGGACGGGAAACTGCCGATTCTGCAGCAGAAAAACGGCAATGTTTTCCAGCCCGTGTTCACGGATATTCTGGAACTGCAGAAATTCAGCAGAGGCAAGAAGATGAAGACAGCGGTGATTCCTGCGCAGAAGATTCAGGATGTGCTTATTCCCGATGCCAAAGGAGTGGTAATCAACCCGCTCGGCGTCAATGTACAGCTTCAGATTGCGAGAAAGAAGCCGGCCGCTGATGCATAAGAATCAGGGAGTGATAGAATGTCAATACCGGTATACATAAGAAAAGAATACTTCCGGGCGGTTACGATTTCAGACAAGAGCGCCCATATATTGGAATTCCATTATCTGCCGCAGACGGTGGATGTGTTTGAAGAGGGCTATCAGATCTTTCATCTTCAGTATTGTCTGGAGAGCAAGACCAGGGCAGAGCTTATTGAGTTTTACCTCACTGATTTTGCCCTAAGGGGAAAAGGGTACGGAACAGAATGCATTCTTGAAATTGAAGACCAGCTGAAGAAAAAAGGAGTGACAATGATCACTGCTCCGACCGGCTATGAGCTTGCGCCTCTCGGATATACGGGACCGGATCAGTACCGGGAACTGATGGCTGGCTTTTATGCGAAGACAGGATATACAATAAGCGGCGATGGTGACATTGCGATGAAAATCCTGGACTGACGGCCGCGCATATGTGCAGATGTTATCAAGAAATATGTTAAATCTGCACAGAATCAGATGCTTATTTTAGTTAAATATGTTGGGTTGACGATCAGGCGGATATTTGTTTATACTAAATGAGTAAATTGAATACGAATAGTGTGTAACTGGAAAGCAGGCATAAACTATTCTTTTATTATGGTTCCGAGCGGAGCTGTGATAGAAGAATTGTTTATATGCCTGCTTTTTTATTTCATAGGAAACTGCGTTTCCTATGAAATAAAAACTCTCCGGGCGGGATGCGCATGGAAATGGAGTTGTTAACCGGCTTTATCGTATTCAAAGATGAGAGTAAAAGGAGGAGAAAAAATGAAAGACAAAATTTTCGGAGTATTGCAGAGAGTTGGACGCAGTTTTATGCTTCCGATCGCAATCCTTCCGGTAGCGGGACTCCTGCTCGGAGTGGGAAGCTCGTTTACCAATGCAACCATGATTGAGACTTACGGGCTGCAGGCGGTTCTGGGAGAAGGAACGATTCTCTACGCACTGCTCACAATTATGAGCAAGGCCGGAAGCGCGATTTTCGATAACCTGCCGCTGATCTTTGCCGTAGGTGTGGCGATCGGTATGGCGAAGAAGGAGAAAGAAGTTGCAGCGCTGGCAGCAATGATTTCGTTTTTTGTAATGCACATCTCTGTGAATGCCATGCTTGTTCTTCAGGGAGATATTCTGGCTGACGGAACAATCGCAGAACACGTTCTGGACGGTACCATTTCCAGTATCTGCGGAATTCAGTCGCTGCAGATGGGCGTGTTCGGCGGCATTGTTGTGGGACTCGGCGTAGCGGCGCTTCACAACCGGTTCTATAAGATTCAGCTGCCAAATGCCCTTTCGTTCTTCGGCGGCTCCCGGTTTGTGCCGATTATTTCCACGATCACCTATGTCGGCGTCGGTATCCTGATGTATTTCATCTGGCCGTTTGTTCAGGAAGGGATCTATGCGCTGGGCGGACTTGTCACAGGAACGGGATATCTGGGAACGTTGATTTTCGGTATTATCAAACGTGCACTGATTCCGTTTGGACTTCATCATGTATTCTATCTTCCGTTCTGGCAGACAGCAGTGGGCGGTACGATGGAAGTCGGAGGACAGCTTATCCAGGGCGGACAGAACATTTTCTTTGCACAGCTTGCAGATCCGGCGACCGTGCACTTCAGCGCTGACGCAACGAGATATTTCTCGGGTGAGTTCATCTTCATGATCTTCGGGCTTCCGGGAGCAGCGCTTGCAATGTACCGCTGTGCGAAACCGGAGAAAAAGAAACAGGCAAAAGGTCTGCTTCTCTCAGCAGCGCTTGCATCTATGTTTACAGGTATTACGGAGCCGATCGAGTTCTCATTCCTGTTCGTTGCGCCGATGCTGTTCGCTGTACAGGTTATCCTGGCAGGTGCGGCGTACATGATTGCACATATACTGAATATCGCGGTGGGACTTACGTTCTCGGGAGGTCTGCTGGATCTCTTCCTGTTCGGTATCCTTCAGGGAAATGAAAAGACAAGCTGGCTTCTGATTATTCCGGCTGGAATTATTTACTTCATTCTTTACTATGTGATCTTCACATTCCTGATAAAGAAGTTTAATTTGAAGACACCGGGGCGTGAGGATGACAGCGAGGAGACAAAACTGTTTACCAAGGCTGACTATCAGGCAAAGCAGGGCGCTAAGAGCTCTCCTATGGCAGACGGGGCGGCTGCCGGGGATGAGAAGAGCGCGCTCATCACACAGGGACTTGGCGGAAAGAAAAATATATCTGATGTGGACTGCTGTGCCACAAGACTTCGCTGCACAGTTGTGAAGCCGGAGCTGGTGAGCGAAGAGATCCTCAGAGCGACTTCACCGTCCGGCATTATTCGGAAAGGGCAGGGAATTCAGATTATTTACGGACCGTCTGTGGCAGTGATCAAGTCGAATCTTGAAGATTATCTGGAGACCGCACCGAATGAGGAATATATTCCGGAGACTGCTCCGGCAGATTCTGTTTCGGAAAAAGAGAACGGCGGTTCTGCGGAAGGCACGGACAGAGCGGCAGCGGGAAGCGGAGAAGGCAAAGTGAAAAAAGTCCTGTTAAGCCCGGTGCAGGGGGAAGCCGCACCGATTACAGAGGCATCCGATGAAGCGTTCGCCGGAAAGATGATGGGAGACGGGTATATTGTAAAACCTGAGAAAGGTGTAGTATATGCGCCGGAGGATGCGACAGTCTCCTTTGTGTTCCCGTCAAAACATGCGGTCGGCATGCTGAGCGACGACGGCGTAGAATACCTGATTCATGTCGGAGTAGATACGGTGAACTTAAACGGAAACGGATTTGAAACCTTTGTAAAAGACGGGGATCGTGTAAAAAAGGGTGACAAACTGATAACATTTGATATAAAATATATCAGAGAACATGCAAAATCCGATGAGTGTATTATCGTATTTACAAGTCTCCAGGAGGGGGAGGAAATCCGGCTCACACAGCAGGGAAAAGTATCACAGCTGGACGAGACGGCAGAGATCATTTCCTTCAATTAACTGCGAATAACTGCAAATACCGCCTGTTGCGGCGCCGGATATAAAGAGCAGTTTCCGGCGCCGGCGGAGAGGAAAGGTCATGAAGACATGTATCGAGTCATAAAAGTGTTGAACAATAACGGAGTTCTTGTCTATCACAATGAGACGGGACGTGAGATGATACTGCTTGGAAATGGAGTGGGCTTCGGCAAGAAGCCTGCGCAGCAGATCGAGCAGATTTCCGGCGCAAAGATCTATACCCTTGTGACGAGGAAAAAAGAACAGTCAGTCCTGAAAGTGGTAAATGGAATCAAACCTGGATTTATCGAGGCAGCGGGCAGGATTATTGAAGAAGCCGAGAAAGTGTTTCAGGAGGTGAATCATGAGATTCTGCTTCCCATGGCGGATCACATCGCGCTGGCGGCAAAACGGGCGAAAGAAAACAGGCAGATTCCCAATCCGTTTACCCCGGATATCCGGGTCCTTTTTGCAAGAGAATATGCGGTTGCCATGAAAGGACGCGACATTATAAAAGATATGATGGGGTATGAGATATCGGATGATGAGGTGGGGTTTCTGACACTTCATATCCACGCGGGGCTGTCTGATGAGCAGGTCTCGGTGGCGTTGGACACAACCCGGATTATCAATGAAGGAATCTCCATGATCGAGCATGCTTTTGATATGAAATTTCAGGAGGATTCACTGGCGTATACACGGCTTATGAGTCATTTGTATTATATGGTGGCGCGGACCCGAAAGGGCGAATCCACCAAAGTTGATTTCAATGATTTTATATTTGCGAACTACCCGGAAACCGGAAGAGTGGCAGAGGAAGTTTGCGAATATATGGGGCGGCTTCTGAAAAAAACGGTCGCAAAGGAAGAGGTGGGATTCCTTGCCATACATATTCAGAGGGTGATATCTCCAGAAACAGTATAGCAGGATATTGGCTGAAGCAGTATACAGATGACAGGTAAAAAGCTTTCGGATGAGCGGTCCGGAAGCTTTTTGTCATCATGAGAGGCTGGATGCCTGCGGTTTTCAGAACAGAACTCTTTTTCATGTTCGCGGCACGAGAAAATGTGGTATACTCACAGAAGAGGTCTTAAAAATGGGAAATGCAGCGAAAGGAATATGACGTGTATGTATAAGATTCTTATTGTGGAAGACGATCTGACTATGGCTCAGGCAATACAGAAAGAGATGGAGATGTGGGGAAATGAGGCGAGGTATGTGAAGGATTTCCAGAATGTGCTCGCTGAATTCACCGATTATGATCCGCATCTGGTCCTCATGGATATTACGCTTCCGTTCTTTAACGGATATCACTGGTGCAGCGAGATCCGCAGGATTTCAAATGTGCCGATTATATTCATCTCATCGGCAGCGGATAATATGAATATTATTATGGCGGTAAATATGGGCGGCGATGATTTTGTGGCAAAGCCGTTTGATTTAAGCGTGCTCGTGGCAAAGGTGCAGGCTGTTCTCAGGAGGACGTACGATCTGGCCGGGAAGATACCGGTGCTGGAGCACAGGGGCGCAATTCTGAATCTCTATGATACAACGCTGACCTATGAAGGGCAGAAGGTCAGTCTGACGAAGAATGAATTCCGCATTCTGCAGACACTGATGGAGAACAAGGGCAGGCTTGTGAGCCGCGATACCCTGATGACAAAACTCTGGGAGACGGATAATTATATAGAGGAGAACACCCTGACAGTCAATATCGCAAGGCTGCGCAAGAAGCTGGAGAAGGCGGGACTGACCGGGTTCATAACCACTAAGGTGGGCGAGGGTTATATTATTGAACAGACGCAGGACGGAAGGTGAGAAGATGAAACAATTTTCAAAATATCTTTATGACCGACGTTACACATGCATCTGGCTTCTCGTCAGTGGGTTTTTCTTCATGGTTATATTCTGGATGTATGATCTGGAGATCGGCGCCGCAGTTTATCCGCTTCTGATATCCGCTGTGTTTGGAATCATTTTTCTTATACTGGGATATCTCAGATACAAGAAGAAACATGAAGAACTGAAGCGGATCGGGTTGGGAGTGATGCCGTTTGCAGACAGTCTGCCGGATCGGGCCGGAATGCTTGAAGATGACTATCAGGAACTGATCATGAGGATCGAAAAGACATACCGGGAGAAAAAAGATGAATGGGTATCCGCCCGGCGGGATATGGAAGATTATTATGCTACCTGGGTGCATCAGATCAAGGCGCCGATCGCTGTGATGAAGGTAATGCTTCAGCAGGAGGATACAAAGGAAAACCGGGAACTGCAGGCAGAACTGTTCCGGATCGAACAGTATGTGGAGATGGCACTGTACTATGTCCGGCTGGGTGAAGGGGCTTCCGACCTTGTGATCCAGGAGTACGATCTGGATGACATCATAAGGAAAGCGATCCGTAAGTACGCGGGACAGTTTATCCGCAGGAAGATCCGTGTCGTCTATGAGGGGACAGATCAGAAAGTAATAACCGATGAAAAATGGCTGTCATTTATCATCGAACAGCTTCTCTCCAATGCGGTGAAATATACTTCGGAGGGGACTGTCACTGTTGAGGTCCATGACGGGAAGAAACTTTCGGTTACAGATACCGGGATCGGAATATCACCGGAAGATCTGCCAAGGATCTTTGAAAAGGGGTATACAGGATACAACGGACGGCTGGATAAAAAGTCAACGGGAATCGGGCTGTATCTGTGCAGGACTGCGGCGGACAAGCTGGGACATAAGCTGATGGTAGAGTCGGAACCGGGGAAGGGAAGCCGGTTTACGGTTGATCTGGAGTCATATTCTCTGCAGGTGGAGTAGAGGACCGTGTCCGCTCACCCGCGCCTCTCGGACATTCGCAAAACCGCACTGGCGTGCTAATTGCGGCTGCGCCGTTGTTTTCCTTATATACAGGCGCTCGGCTCATGGAACTGCTCAATCGAAAAATCATGCGAGCATGATTTTCTCTCATGAACAGCCCCGTCCGCTCACCCGCGCCTCTCGGACATTCGCAAAACCGCACTGGCGTGCTAACTGCGGCTGCGCCGCTGTTTTGCTCATTGAGGGGCGCTCCCTATATCCCCATACAGAGCCATCTCCTTGTGCAAGCACAAAGATGTCTCTGCAAGGGGATATGTGAGCTGGTCTTACAATACTGTCACATTATACAGGTGGAATGTCACGGGATTCGATGGTGGCGTTTCATCTGTTTTGTTATACTGACTGCAGATCAAATGAAGGAGGACAGAGTATATGACTGTTTTGGAAGTGAAAAATCTTAAAAAGATATACAGACCCCGTTTTGGCGGCAATCAGGTACAGGCGCTTTCCTGCGTAAATTTTTCTGTGGAGGAGGGCGAGTATGTCGCGATTATGGGAGAGAGCGGATCGGGTAAGACTACGCTTTTGAATATCATGGCTGCGCTTGATAAGCCGACGGAAGGAGAGGTTTGTCTGGACGGCAAACCGCTTTCGTCCATCAAAGACAAAGATATATCCGAGTTCAGAAGGGATCACCTCGGCTTTGTCTTTCAGGATTTTAATCTGCTGGACACGTTCAATGTGCGGGACAACATTCTTCTTCCGCTTGTGTTAAAAGGGATGGCTTACCGGGAGATGGAACGGCTGGTAACGCCCATTGCAAAGGAGCTCGGAATCGCGGGACTTCTGGAGAAGTATCCCTATGAGATATCAGGAGGCCAGAAGCAGAGAGTGGCAGTGGCGAGAGCGCTGATCACAGAACCGAGGCTGATTCTCGCGGATGAACCTACGGGAGCGCTTGATTCCAGATCCACGGATGAACTGCTGGCACTCTTTGCGAAGATTAACGAGAAGGGGCAGACGATTCTCATGGTAACTCATTCCGTCAAGGCCGCGAGCAAAGCCGGGCGGGTGCTCTTTATCAGAGATGGAGAAGTGTTTCATCAGGTATACAGGGGCAACATGACAGATGAACAGCTCTACCAGAAAATATCTGATACTCTTACAATGCTGGCGACAGGTGGTGACAGGCGATGAGAGGCGGATTTTATATCAGACTTGCGGGCTCGGGAATTACAAAGAACAGGAAACTTTATATCCCGTATATTATCACATGCATCTGTATGGTTATGATGTTTTATATCATTGCGTATCTGGGATTGAGTGCGGATTTTGGAAATGTCCGTGGAGGAGATATGATGCAGTCCTTCCTGCTGCTTGGAATATGGATAATCGCGGTTTTCTCGCTGATCTTCCTGTATTATACGAATTCTTTCCTGATCCGGAGGCGGCAGAAGGAGTTCGGACTGTACAATATACTTGGAATGGGAAAACGCAATCTGGTCAAGATCCTGATCTGGGAGAATATTCTGACCGCAGTGATTTCGCTTGGCGGAGGACTTGTGTTCGGAATCCTGTTTTCAAAGCTGGCGGAACTGGCAGGAACAAAGATGCTGGGCGGCGAGACCGGTTTTGCGATTCATGTTGCCCTGCAGCCGATTGTTCTGACGGTGGTGTGGTTTCTTGTGATTTTTGCCCTGATTCTGCTTCGGATGCTCTTCTACATCTTTCGGCTCCGTCCGGTGGAAATGTTAAAGAGCGAGAATGTAGGTGAAAAACCGCCGAAGACGAACTGGGTACTGGCGCTGATCGGGGTTCTGCTGCTTGCAGCAGCCTACTATATGGCGGTGGCAATACTGGATCCCATGGCCGCCATGACGATGTTCTTTGTTGCAGTTGTGATGGTTATCATCGCTACGTACCTTCTGTTTATCGCAGGATCCGTGGCAATGTGCCGTCTGCTTCAGAGGAACAAGAACTACTATTACAAGACGAAACATTTTGTATCTCTTTCGTCCATGGTCTACCGGATGAAGCGAAACGGAGCAGGGCTTGCATCCATCTGTATCCTGTCCACCATGGCGCTTGTCACCGTGGGATCAACGATCTGTCTGTATGTGCAGACAGAAGATGGGCTGAATAAGAGGTATCCAAGCGATATCATGATAGAGTTCAGCTCTGCGGACCAAAGTGAAACGGAAGAATACAGAAAGGCAATTGATGAGGTGCTTGCGGATTACGGCGCAGCTGCGGAGAATACGGAGGACTTTTACCTGCTCTCTGTTGCAGGAATGCAGACAGAGGATCAGATCTGGCTTTCTGAAGTGTCTTTGAATGAGTCGGGCTTTGCCGGCAACGTATATGAGACGATCCGAAGGCTCTATATCACTACGCTGGATGACTATAACAAAATGTCCGGCGAAAACCGGGAACTGCAGGACGGAGAGGCGCTGCTCTGTACGCCGGGAACGGAATACAATTACGATACTGTTACAATTGAAAACTGCGGGACATGGCAGGTGGAGAAGCTGGACTCTCAGCCGTTCGCCGTGGGATCTGCGCAGGCAGGCGTGGCGGGAAGCATGTTCCTGATTGTAAAAGATATGCCGACCCTGATTGAGATTCAGGATCAGCGAAACGCGATGACTTATGACTATACTGACATGTCAGTTACATTTATTGAAGAAAATTACAACTTTGACCTCTCCTGCGGTAATGATACGGAAATTGAGATTTATAATACGATTCTGGAACGGCTGAACGAACTGCCGGAAGATATGCCGAACTTTTATATTTCATCCAAAGCGTACAGCAGGGCGGATTATGTCGGGCTCAATGGCGGATTGTTTTTCCTGGGCATCCTGCTCGGATCCGTGTTCCTGTTCGGTACCGTGCTGATTATCTATTATAAACAGATTTCAGAGGGGTATGAGGATCAGGATCGGTTCAACATTCTCATGAAGGTGGGGATGACGCGGAAGGAAGTGCGGCAGAGTATTAATTCGCAGATGCTTACCGTGTTTTTCATGCCGCTGCTCGTGGCGGGTCTGCATCTGGCGTTTGCCTTCCCGCTGATCTCCAAGATTCTTCAGCTGATCTTCGCCACAGAGGAGTATCTGCTGATTATCGGTATGATCTGCTGTTATCTGGTATTCGCGCTGTTCTATGTGATCATTTACGCGATTACTTCGAAGAGTTATTACGGAATCGTCAGCGGAAAGGAGAAGAGGTAGAAAATATCTGCAAAAGAAGAAAAAATTAATGTGAATTAAGTGAAAATATCTGTCCATTTACTCCTGGGTGATGTTATAATCTAAATATAATGATCGGATCTGTTTGGAAAAAGCCGGCGGAAATAAGGCTGCCGGCAGGGATCCGCGGAGAGGAGTGGAAAAGATATGATGCAACACACCATTATTACAATCGGCAGACAGTTTGGAAGCGGCGGCCATGAGGTGGGCAACCGGCTGGCGGAGAGACTTGATATTCCGCTCTATGATCATAACCTGATCCGCATGGCGGCTGAGGAACTGCGCATCAGCCGGGAGGACGCACAGAAGGTAGATGAGACGGTTCTCGGAAGATTTTTGTCAGCCTATGCGGCGAGCAGTCCGGAGTACCGGGTGTTTGTCACGAGTGATGAGTCAGGGAAACCACTGACAGACCGGGTGTTCGAGCAGCAGTCGGCGATTATCCGGAAGCTGGCCGAGGGCGGGCCGGGGATTTTTGTAGGCAGATGCGCGGACTATATTCTCGGGGACTACAGCAACTGCATTAATACATTTATCTATGCGTATAAAGAGGATCGGGTGCGCAGGATTATGAAATTATATAAGCTCACCGAGAAGCAGGCTGCAGACAGAATCAAGAAGACAGACCGGGAGAGGAAGGTTTATTATGAGTCAAGGACCGGAAGAGAGTGGGGAGGCATCGAGGCTAACAGCATGATGTTTAATGTCAGCCTTCTGGGAATTGACGGGGCCGTGGACGCTCTGGAAGCGATCTACCGCAAGTGGGAAACCAGATAGAGACAGAGAGTAGCTGCGTGGAAAAACGCATGTGAAACTGAGAATTAAACTGCAAATAAAACCGTATATAATCAGGACGGGCACATTCGGGTGCAGATTTTCGACAGAAAAAACCGAGTGTGCTCGTTTTTGTATTGCTAAGTCGGAATCTCCTGTGCTATAATTAGCTGATATCAAGACTAAATATAGATGGAAGGGAATGGGATATGAGCTTTATATCGTACTTAATTAACGGATTGAGTCTTGGAAGCGTATATGCGATCATTGCCCTCGGATATACCATGGTATATGGTATTGCGAAAATGTTGAACTTCGCTCACGGGGATGTCATTATGATCGGTGCATATATTGCGCTTCTCACTATGTCACAGGCAGGAATGTCTCCGGCTATCGCAGTGGTGGCAGCGGTGATTGTCTGCACAGTGCTTGGTGTTCTGATTGAGCGGATTGCGTATAAGCCGCTTCGAAACGCGTCCTCTTCACTGGCAGTGCTGATTACTGCGATCGGTGTCAGCTACCTGCTGCAGAACATTGCGCTTCTTGTGTTCGGCGCAAATACACAGACATTTCCGTCAGTGATCACCTGGAGCGGAATTTCACTTGCAGGCGGGCAGTTGAATATTTCAGGCGTTACGATTGTCACTATTGCAGCATGTCTGATTATCATGGCTGTGCTTATGACTTTTGTACAGAAAACAAAACCGGGCCAGGCAATGCGCGCTGTCTCCGAGGATAAGGGCGCGGCTCAGCTGATGGGAATCAACGTAAACGGAACGATTGCACTTACGTTCGCGATTGGATCTGCGCTTGCGGCAATCGCCGGTGTTCTCCTCTGCTCGGCGTACCCGAGCCTGACGCCTTACACAGGCGCTATGCCGGGTATCAAAGCCTTTGTGGCAGCGGTATTCGGTGGTATCGGATCGATTCCGGGTGCGTTTATCGGAGGACTGCTCCTTGGAATTATCGAGATTCTCGGAAGAGCATACATTTCTTCACAGATGGCAGACGCACTTGTGTTTGCGGTGCTCATCGTAGTGCTGCTTGTGAAGCCTACAGGACTTTTAGGGAAAAAGATTCAGGAGAAAGTGTAGGTGGGTGATATGCTGAAAAAAATGAACAAAAATACAAAAAGTAATCTGATTACGTATGGTATGGTCATTGCGGCGTTTGTTATCATGCAGGTGCTGATCAGTACAGGCAGCGTATCAAGCCTTCTGGAAGGGCTCATGGTGCCGCTGTGTATCTATGTGATTCTTGCAGTATCATTAAACCTGGTAGTCGGTATTCTGGGAGAACTGAGCCTGGGGCACGCAGGGTTCATGTGTGTGGGCGCTTTCTCCAGCGCGTTTTTCTCAAAATGCATGAGAGACGTGATTACAGTGGAACCGCTCAGATTTTTGCTGGCGCTTCTGATCGGAATTGCCGTAGCAGCTCTGTTCGGTATTCTGATCGGTATTCCGGTGCTCCGTCTGAAAGGCGACTATCTTGCCATTGTGACGCTGGCATTCGGAGAGATTATCAAGAACCTGGTAAATGTGCTGTTTATCGGCCGTGACTCCAATGGTTTCCATTTCTCAACAAAAGATGTGATGGGGCTCAACATGGAACCGGATGGAACAGTTATCATCAGCGGCCCGCAGGGAATCACCGGGACGCCGAAAGATTCGACATTTCTGATTGGTTTTATACTGGTTCTCATCACGCTGTTTATCGTGATCAATCTGGTTAATTCAAGAGACGGACGTGCGATTATGTCGATCCGTGATAACCGGATTGCAGCGGAGTCAGTCGGAATCAACGTGACAAAATACAAACTGATGGCATTTACAATTTCCGCAGCACTTGCAGGCGGCGCGGGCGTTCTCTATGCCCACAACCTGTCAACGCTTACTGCGAATACGAACAACTTCGGCTATAACCAGTCGATCATGATTCTTGTATTCGTTGTGCTGGGCGGCATCGGTAATATCAGAGGATCGATCATAGCAGCTGTTGTCCTGACGCTTCTTCCGGAGCTTCTCCGCGGACTGGCGGACTACCGTATGCTGATTTATGCGATTGTTCTGATTGTTATGATGCTCTTTAACTGGGCGCCGAAAGCGATTGAGTGGAGAGAGAAACATCTTTCATTTTTCAGAAAGAAAAAGGAGGCTGTGAAGTAATGGCATTACTGGAAGTAACAAATCTGGGCATTTCATTCGGCGGTCTCCGTGCGGTGAATGCGTTTGATATTTCGATTGAGAAAGAAGAACTTTACGGGCTGATCGGACCGAATGGGGCCGGGAAGACGACGGTGTTTAACCTTCTGACCGGTGTGTATAAACCGGACAGCGGAAAGGTGATCCTGGACGGAACGGATATTACCGGGAAGAAGACGATTGATATCAGCAAGTCGGGAATTGCCAGAACATTTCAGAATATCCGTCTGTTCAAGCAGCTCAGCGTGCTGGATAACGTGAAGGTGGGGCTTCACAATAAACATCACTATTCGACGGCAGAGGGAATCCTGCGTCTCCCGAGATACCGCAGAGTAGAGCGTGAGATGGATGAGCAGGCGATGGAACTTCTAAAAGTGTTCCATCTGGATCAGGCAGCGCATTTGACAGCTGCGAATCTCCCGTACGGAGAGCAGAGAAGGCTGGAGATTGCCAGAGCGCTTGCCACGGAACCGAAACTCCTGCTCCTTGATGAGCCGGCAGCGGGAATGAACCCGAACGAGACAGGGGAGCTTATGGATATGATCCGTTTTGTGCGGGAGAATTTCCATATGACAATCCTTCTGATTGAACATGATATGAAACTGGTCAGCGGTATCTGCGAGAAACTTACGGTTCTGAACTTCGGCGAGGTGCTCGCTCAGGGCGCTACATCGGATGTGCTGAACGATCCGCAGGTTATTACCGCGTATCTTGGAGAATAGGAGGAAACTGGATATGGCAATGCTTGAAGTCAAAGATCTGGAAGTGTATTACGGTATGATTCAGGCGATCAAAGGGATCTCTTTCGAGGTAAATGAGGGAGAGGTTATCGCTCTGATCGGAGCCAATGGCGCCGGAAAAACAACTACACTTCACACAATCACAGGACTCCTTTCCCCGAAGAGCGGACATGTAATGTTTGAGGGCAAGGATATCACAAAAGTGCCTGCGCACAAGATTGTGTCCATGGGAATGGCGCATGTGCCGGAGGGAAGGCGTGTGTTCGCTGAGCTGAGCGTGTATGAGAACCTGAGAATGGGAGCTTACACGAGAAAAGATAAAAACGAGATTGAAGAGAGCCTGAAGAATGTATATAAAAGATTCCCGCGTCTGGAGGAGAGAAAAAACCAGATGGCAGGAACCTTAAGCGGCGGAGAACAGCAGATGCTGGCGATGGGGCGTGCTCTGATGTCAAAACCGAGGATTATCCTCATGGATGAGCCGTCCATGGGTCTGTCTCCGATTCTTGTAAATGAGATATTTGACATTATCCGTGCTGTCAGCGAGAGCGGAACAACGGTACTTCTCGTAGAGCAGAATGCGAAGAAAGCGCTTTCTATTGCGGACCGCGCATATGTCCTTGAGACAGGGAAGATCGTCCTTGAAGGCAATGCAAAAGACCTGCTGGAAGATGATTCTATCAAAAAGGCATATCTCGGAGAATAACCGGGCTGTAAAAAGGTTTAAAAGAGCGGCATAAAATGCTACAATAGCATTATGAAGAAAAGGCAGGGAGGCACAGCTTATGAAAAATATCGTGATCACAATATCCAGACAGTACGGAAGCGGTGGAAAGACAATCGGCGCCATGCTTGCAAAGGATCTGGGAATTAACTGCTACAGCCGTGAGATCCTGCGGATGGCTTCTGAGGACAGCGGGATTAACGAGCGCCTTTTTGGCATGTCTGATGAGAAGATCCGTCATGCGGGCTGGTTTAAAATTCTGAGCAGACCCTATGAGGGTGAACTTCTTCCCCCGGAAGACAGGGGATTTACCTCGGATGACAATCTGTTTAATTACCAGGCGAAGATTATCAAGGAACTTGCCGCAAAAGAGTCCTGTGTGATTATCGGGAGATGTGCGGACTATGTGCTGAGAGACTATCCGAATGTAATGAGCGTATTTATCCATGCGGACCGGAAGTTCTGTCTGGACCGGTCGATGGAACGGAACAGCATGACGGAAAAGGAAATGCAGAGATATATTGAAAAAACAGACGAGTACAGAGGAGACTTCTACCGCTATCATACTGGTCATGAGTGGGCGGACGCAAGAAATTATGATTTGTGTCTGAACAGCGGGAAACTCGGATTTGAAAAATGTGTAGAAGAGATCAAGGCGTATATGAAAATACGGTTTGAATTATAATTTACGTCCGAAAAGGCGGAACTTTTGAGTTATATTCAGAAGTTTCGCCTTTTGTTCAGAAATCTGCGATGAGGAGATAGTGCAACAATGAAGAACAAAGGAAGAAGAGGAAAACGGGGGAAAAACCGGAAGGTGTTATATGCGGCCGGCGGCTGCGTGGCTGTGCTGCTGGCGCTTTATCTTGGGGGTTCTTTTTATTTTAACAGCCATTTTCTGCCGAATACGGAAATAAACGGACATGATCTTTCGGGAAGGACGGAAGCCCAGGGAGAGGATATGTTCCGAGGAGATGTGGACACATATGAGCTTGTGCTTACAGAGCTTAATGATGTCACGGAGACGATTTCCGGCGAAGAAATCTCGCTGACTTATGAAGATGGGAGCGGGCTTGGAGAAGCACTTGAGAATCAGAACAGTTTTCTCTGGCCGATGGCCTTCTTCAGAAAATCCAGCGAAACTGTAAATGTGGGTGTTGCTTATGATGAACAGAAGTTTCAGGAGAAGATCAATTCTCTGCAGGCTGTCACAGGAGAGCAGACCCAGCCGGTTTCTGCTCATCCGCAGTTTGACGGGACACAGTTTGTGGTTGAGCCGGAGCAGTATGGAACGGCTGTTGACATGGAAGTATTATCGCAGAAGATAGCAGAGTCTGTCAGTGGACTGGTGCCGGAACTGGATCTGGAGGAAGAGGGATGCTATGCGCTTCCGGCCTATACTTCAGATTCACCGGAAGTACAGCAGGCCTGCGACCAGATGAATCAGTATTGTCAGGCTCGGATCGTATATACAATGTCGGAAGATGTGACAATCGATGCGTCTGTTATCTCCGGCTGGCTGACAACAGATGACCAGATGCAGGCTGTAATCGATGAAAATGCGGTAAGGGCCTGGCTGGAAGAGTTTGGAAATACATACGATACAGTCGGGACAACACGTACCTTTACCACTCCGGCGGGAAAAGCGGCAACAGTGACTGGCGGGACTTACGGATGGTCGATCAATGAAGATACAGAGTTTGACGTGATTATAAATGCAATCAAAAACGGAGAAAATCTGACAAGAGAACCGGAATATTACATCGGAGGAACCGCTGCGACCCACGATATGCCGGACTGGGGAAACACTTATATTGATGTAGATCTGAGTGCCCAGCATATGTGGTATGTTGTTGATGGGAGCGTGGCGCTTGAGACGGACGTAGTGACCGGAGAGCCGATTCCCGAGAAAATAACTCCGGAGGGAACATACACGATTCTAGAGAAGGGGCTGGACGAAGTCCTTGTCGGCGCGACTGACCCGTCAACCGGGCAGCCGTCATACCGTACGCCTGTCAACTACTGGATGAGAGTGACCTGGGAGGGCGTTGGTTTTCATGACGCTACATGGCAGTCCTCTTTTGGAGGCACCCGCAATCAGATTCCGGGCGTAGGTTCCCATGGCTGTATCAATATGCCTCTTGATCAGGCTGCCGCACTGTATGATATGGTCGAAGTAGGAACTCCGGTTGTAATGCATTACTGATTTCCTGCCGGTGTGCCGACTGAAAACTGTCAGTGTGCCGGTTGTGGAGCACAGTGTGCCGGCTGCGGAGCACAGTGTGCCGGCTGTGGAACGCAGTGTGCCGGCTGCGGAGTGCAGTTGCAGTGTGTTGGCTGTGCTTTACTCTGACTTCTGGTAGGCGAGGCGTTCGCCGCCGTCATCTGTATAGATGATTCCGCAGTATGTAAATCCTTTTTTATCAAGAAGATGCTGCATGATATGATTATCCTGATGGGTGTCGATCTTTAAGTTTCCGCACTGGCTGAAAGCCCAGTCGAGACAGAAAGATGCGGCGCCCTTTATCGTGCCGTCAGAGGTGATGCGGTGCACAACTCCATAGGGGCGTTCATTCAGCCACTCGCCGTTATAGATACGGCGGTAAGTGTCATCCGCTCCTTTTCTGTAGAAAAAAGTGGCAATGATTTTCCCGTGTTCTTCGCAGACATAGGAACAGCCGGATTCGATATCGGAGGCAATCAGTGTCCGTTTCGGATAATTCTGTCCCCATTGCGACGGATTTCCGTGTCCTGCCATAAATAAGCGGGCATTATCATACATTTTCATGAGAAGATCAAGTTCTTCGGGTCTGGTTTTTCTGATTATCATAATTCACAGAACTGCCTTTCTGAGTTTTGGTTATCTGGTTTGGATTCCTGCTGTATTATAGCAGAGAAAGAGTGTGCCTGCAATGGCAGGCTGTATTGCTTCGTCAGGAGAAATGTTTCCGTGATTGCACAAAATCACATACAATGCTAAAAATGATAACGATTATCGATTTATCTCTTGTTTTTTTTGGAACGGGATGCTATACTACATGCGCATGGACAAGGCAGCACAAGGATGCATGTTCCGGTATGACGGACAGCACCTGTTAAAGATTTCAGGAGGAGGTTTTACGTAATGGCAAAAGTGAATTTTGACCAGTGGGCAGGCTTCCAGGGACAGCTCTGGAAAGAAGAAGTAAATGTGCGTGATTTCATCCAGCACAACTATACTCAGTATGATGGGGATGAATCTTTCCTGGCAGGGCCTACTGAAGCGACAGACAAACTTTGGGGAGAACTTCAGAAGCTCCAGAAAGAGGAGCGTGCAAAGGGCGGAGTGCTTGACATGGAGACAGAGGTTGTTTCCGGTCTTACAGCTTATGGCCCGGGATATATTAATGAGGACATGAAAGATCTGGAGCAGGTAGTCGGACTCCAGACAGACAAGCCGTTAAAGAGGGCATTCATGCCGTACGGCGGTATCAAGATGGCTGAGCAGGCTTGTACGACATACGGCTATACTCCGAGCGAGAAGCTGCATGAGATTTTTACAAAATATCATAAGACACACAACCAGGCAGTATTCGATATTTATACACCGGAGATGAAAAAAGCCCGTCACAATAAGATTATCACAGGACTTCCGGACACATACGGAAGAGGTCGTATCGTAGGCGACTACCGCCGTGTGGCGCTTTATGGTATTGATTTCCTGATCGAGAAGAAAGAGTCTGATTTCATCGAGTATGAGAGACACGGAATGAAGGGAACAGATTTCCGTCTGAGAGAAGAGATCGCTGATCAGATCAGAGCTCTCAAAGAGATGAAAGAGATGGCAGCAGTTTACGGTTTCGATATCTCCAAACCGGCGACTAACGCGAAAGAAGCGGTTCAGTGGCTGTACTTCGGATATCTTGCAGCGATCAAGACACAGAACGGCGCTGCGATGAGTGTGGGACGTATCTCCACATTCCTTGATATCTATATTCAGAGAGATATGGAGAAAGGCATCCTGACAGAGGAACAGGCACAGGAGCTGATCGACCACATCGTTATGAAGTTCCGTATGGTGAAGTTCGCGAGAATTCCGTCTTACAACGAGCTGTTCTCAGGCGACCCGGTATGGGCGACACTTGAGATGGCTGGTATCGGAATGGACGGCCGCCACATGGTAACAAAGAACGATTACCGTTTCCTCCACACACTGGAGAACATGGGACCGTCACCGGAGCCGAACCTGACAGTGCTCTACTCATCACACCTTCCGGAGAACTTTAAGAAATATGCAGCTTATATTTCTGTTAAGACAAGTTCAATCCAGTATGAGAATGATGATGTAATGCGTCCGGTATGGGGCGATGATTATTCCATCTGCTGCTGTGTATCCGCAACACAGACAGGGAAAGAGATTCAGTTCTTCGGCGCGCGCGCGAACCTGGCAAAATGCCTTCTGTACGCGATCAACGGCGGAGTGGATGAGAAGACAAAACAGCAGGTGGCACCGCTGTACAGACCGATTACATCCGAGTACCTTGATTTTGACGAGGTGATGGAAAAATACGATCAGATGATGGAGTGGCTGTCCAAACTGTATGTGGATACGCTGAACATGATCCACTATATGCATGACAAATATTACTACGAAGCAGCGGAGATGGCGCTGATTGATACAAATGTAAGACGTACGTTCGCGACAGGTATCGCAGGATTCTCACACGTAGTTGACTCCTTAAGCGCAATCAAGTATGCGAAGGTAAAAGTGATCCGCGATGAGGACGGAATCGCAACTGATTTCGAGGTGGAAGGGGACTTCCCGAAATACGGAAACGATGATGACCGTGCGGATGACATTGCAGTATGGCTGCTGCGCACATTTATGAGTAAGCTGAAAAAATGCCATACTTACAGAAATTCCGAGCCGACAACATCCATCCTTACGATCACATCCAACGTTGTGTACGGTAAGGCGACAGGATCTCTGCCGGATGGAAGAAAAGGCGGCGAGCCGCTGGCACCGGGAGCAAACCCGTCTTACGGAGCAGAGCAGAACGGTCTGCTGGCATCCCTCAACTCTGTGGCAAAACTGCCGTATGAGCAGGCGCTTGACGGAATCTCCAACACGCAGACGATCAGCCCGGGCGCTCTGGGACATGATGACGAGGAGCGTACAAACAACCTCGTACACGTGATGGACGGATATTTCGATCAGGGAGCACATCACCTGAATGTAAATGTATTCGGAACAGAAAAACTGATCGATGCAATGGAGCATCCGGAGAAAGAAGAGTATGCAAACTTCACGATCCGTGTATCAGGATATGCGGTGAAGTTCATCGATTTGACAAGAGAGCAGCAGCTTGATGTAATTGCGAGAACATGCCACGATAGAATGTAATCATTTGGGGACGTAGTAAAATTCACTTTGACTACGTCCCCTTTTGAACTTTGCCCTGTCCCTTTTTGAAGACAGGCCTGTCCCCACTTGAATAATGCACAAATTTGAGCTTGATTTGCGCGGATAATTGTCCGATGAATTGTGCATAATTCACACAGGGGACACCCTAAACTGCAAAAAGGGACAGGGTGAATTGCAGTTTGGGACGTAGTGAAAGTGAATTTTACTACGTCCCCGAAAGGAGAAATTAATGCAGGGATATATCCACTCTACAGAAAGTTTTGGTTCGGTTGACGGCCCTGGCGTCCGTTTTGTCATCTTTGTCAGCGGATGTCCGATGCGCTGCCAGTTCTGCCACAATCCGGACACATGGAATATGAAAGTCGGTGAGCTCAGGAGCACAGATGAACTGCTGAAGCAGGCGCTCCGCTACAAGACTTATTGGAAGGACGGCGGAGGAATTACTGTGAGCGGCGGGGAACCGCTTATGCAGATTGACTTTATGATTGAGCTTTTCAGGAAGGCGAAGGAACAGGGGATTAATACAACGATTGACACAAGTGGCGCTCCATTTACGAGGGAGGAACCGTTTTTTGGAAAATTCAATGAGTTGATGAAGTATACCGATCTTCTGCTTGTTGATATTAAGCATATTGATGATGAAGAACATAGGGTTCTGACAGGTCATTCCAATCGGAATATATTGGATATGGCGGAATATTTATCTGAGATTCAGAAGCCGGTCTGGATACGGCATGTTCTTGTGCCGGAGCGTAATGACAGAGATAAATGGCTTAAGAAATTAAATGATTTCATAAGCAAGCTGAACAATGTGAAGAAAGTTGAAGTTCTGCCGTATCATACATTCGGGGAATATAAATGGAAGGAGCTTGGGCTTGAATACCCCTTGGCAGGGATCGACCCTCCGTCAAAAGAGAGGATCGAAAATGCGAATCAGATACTGCATACAGGTGTGGACAGGTCTTAATCCCGAGACGGTTCGGAGATACGGAGAAACTGTACCCGACTATGAAATTTATATATAAAAAATGTTGAAGCACAGCCAGGAGAGGTTCTGACTGTGCTTTTCCTTTTTAAAACAAATATTAGCGAGGTGCTGAAAATTCCCCAAAATGAATTGACAATAACTGTATAATTGATATAATTTTCTTAAGATAATATATTTAATAGCATTAAAGTCTGAAAATAAAAATTATTTACGAAAGGGGGTAAGAGTTATGAAAAAATTATGTGCATGGTTTCTGGTTATTATCATGCTGGCAGGAATGGGAATGCCGGTATATGGTCAGGAAGAAACAGAAGAGCCGCAAAACGCTGCGGAAGTTCAGGCAGAGATAACGGAGATTCCGGGTACGGATCAGATAACGGAGACTCCATCAGCAGATCAGACGGATAAAGCAGAAGACCCGGCAGCAGATCAGACAAAGGAACCACAGAGTGCAGATGCGGATCAGACGGAAAAGACGCAGACGACAACTGCAGAAGGAACAGGCACTACGGAGGCACCTGCGGATACAGCTGAAAATGTGATCGAAAATGTGGCTGAAAATGCAGGAGAAAATGCAGCGGAAACCGGAAAGCCGGAGGAAACTGCATCAAAGGAGAATGCCCTGGAAGAGGCTGTGCCGGAAGAAAAAGCATCTGAGGAAGCTGTCCCGGAAGAGACAACAGCGGAAGAGAATGCATCTGAGGAGAATACATCAGGAGATAAAGCGCTGGATGATATCTATCAGTTGATGCTGAATCCGGAAGAAGTTACTTTGAAAGAAGGCGAGTCCTGTATATTAAAAGTATCTGTGAGCATGCCAAGAATACAAAGTGATCTGGATTGCAGCTATCAGGCTGAGAGCAGCGGTGCGATTGCATTCGATGAAGAGACAAAGACAATTACCGCTCTAGGAGCAGGCACAGGATATATTCATGTGACTGCAAAGTGGACAGATGACAACGGAAATCTGATTACACTGAACAAGTCCTGCAAGGTAACTGTGGAGAAGGCAGATACAGATTCTGTCATCCTGATTAACGGGCAGGAGTATGCGATCAATGATTCTGCAGACAAATCCAATCTGCAGCAGGCAGTGGAAGCATCCGGAATCGATGCGAAACAGGTCACAGAGATTGAGTTTAAGAGCGGAGCGATCAGGGAAGACGATTTCAGATATATTGCGGAGAATTCAGATGTTCTGCAGCACAGTCTTAAGAGATTTGCAGTCAGCGATGAAGCGGTGACTGCAGGAATACCGGACGCGGCGATTCCGCAGGGCGCATTCCAGTCTGAGAAGGGATACGGTGTATTGGAAACGGTTTATCTGGGAAACGGAATCCGGGGGCTGGATGAGAATGCTTTTGCCGGATGTGCAGCGATAAAAGAGTTTGAGGCACCCGGAGTCGTGTATATGAAAGCAGGAGCTCTTGACAGCATAAAAGCACAGGCACTGAGCTTCCCGAGGCTGGAGCGTATTGAAGCAGGAGCGTTCGGGACAGCGGCAAATCCCGCTGCTGAACTTCATTTCCCCGCACTGAAGACAATGGACGCCGGCGTGCTGGCAGGGTTTGAGAACCTTCAACTGCTGGAGCTGGGAACGGTTCCTCCGGAGATGACCGGTGAGTTGAAGCTGGGAGCAGGTGTGGCTGAGAATCTGAAGCTGGTACTGCCCGGCGGAGCAGTGAAGTATTACATGAAGAGCGAGTATTATGATGCAGACACGAATACATGGTGTAATATCACACTTCCGCAGCAGGAGGCAGGAGAGTATGTGATTACAGTGATTGCAGATGGAGAGACAGTCGATGTGATACGTCTGTCATACGAAGAGGAATGCCTGGGAACTCAGCTTCCGGAAGGACCGGTGAAACAGGGGTATATATTCCTTGAGTGGAATACACAGGCTGACGGCAAAGGGGAAAAAGTGGATGCGGAGACTCTGATTACAGAGGATCTTACAATCTATGCGGTTTACCGCGAAGAATATGTATACACAGTTACATTCGTAGTAGATGACGAAGAGGTGCTTGTAAAATATGTGAAAGAGTCTGACAATCTGCTGACCCTGCCGAAAGATCCGGTGAAATCGGGATATACTTTTAAATGGTGGGAAGGCGTGATCGATGGAGGCGTCTGGAGCGTGACTGACTCGATCCGAATTCATGCAGATCTTACACTTTACGCGAGATTTGAGAAAAATGCTGTAATAACTGCAAATGCAGAGCCGGAAAAGACAGAAGTGAAGAAAGAGACAGAAGAGAAGAAGGAGGACAAGAAGAAATCCGAGAAGAAAGAGGAAAAGAAAGACGAGACTGCTGAGAAAGCGGTAAAGACAGGAGATGACAGCAATGTGGTGCCTCTTGCCGTAACGATGATTCTTGCGGGAGGAGCAGCTGTGGCGGTGATGGTCAGATATCGCAGAAAACCGCGGTGATGGGTTCTGAAAAGATGCGACCGGAATGAAAGTTCCGGTCTCTTTTTTGTCTGCGGGCGGAAAGTTGTTCTTTATTTCCTGGCGGACAAGTTGTAAAATAGACCATACAGAAAATTTCTGACCAAAATTTATTAGTAAAAACAAATTATTGAACAAGAGAGGGAGCATAAATGAACAAAAAAGAAATACTTGAGATCCGTAAACAATTCACCCCCGCCAACTGTGCGATTACCCGAATCTGCGGCTGCTACGTGGACCACGAGAAAGAGAAGAAAATGGAATCAAAAGAGGCGTTTCTGTCTCTTCCGGAAGAAGAAGCGTTTAAGTATTTTGACATATTCAGGAAAACGCTGTCCGGTACAGTCGGGAAAAATATGCTGAACCTGGAATTCCCGCTGGACGCCGAGATGCCCGGCGGAGCACAGGAGTTCCTGCTGAAACTCCGGGAAAGCAAGCTGCAGGATGATATGCTTCTGGAAGAGTTTTATGATAAAGTGATTGCTACATATGATTATGCGGAGAATTATTATATCATCCTGATTCATGCCATGTATGATATTCCCGGGAAATCTTCGGATGATATTGAGATGTTTGATGCCTCAGACGAAGTGTATGAATATCTTCTTATGAGTATCTGTCCGGTGTCTCTTTCAAAAGCAGGGCTGTGCTATAATGCTGAGGATAACAGGATTGAGGACAGAATTCGGGACTGGATTGTAGATATGCCGGACAAGGGGTTTCTGTTCCCGGCGTTCAATGACAGGAGTACAGATCTTCACGGCATGCTTTACTATACGAAGAAATCCGGCGAGCTTCAGCCGGAGATGATCGATCAGCTGCTGGGCGCGAATATGCCGATGTCTGCGGATTCTCAGAAAGAGACGTTCCAGATGATTATCGAGGACACTCTGGGTGAGGACGGAGATTACGAGACAGTAAGAAATATTCATGAGACACTTAATGACCTGATTGAGGAGCACAAAGATGAACCGGAACCGCTTGCTCTTGATGTGACGGAGATGAAGAAAGTATTTGAGCAGAGTGGAGTGGACCCGGAAAAAATGGAAAACTTCGACCGGAATTTTGAAGAAAATGCAGGAGAAAAAGCATCGCTTCTGGCTTCCAATATTGCCGAGACGCGGAAGTTTAATATTGAGACTCCGGATATTATCATCAAGGTGAATCCGGACAGGGCGGACCTTGTGGAAACCCGGATGATTGATGGAAGACAGTGCCTGGTAATTCCGGTGGATGATCATATAGAAGTGAACGGGATCAATGTAAGAACTATGAAAGTGAAAAGCGGGAATACTCAGGAACTTCCTGAAAATGCTGAATAAGAAAGCAGTACAGCCGCATCTGTTGTTTGCAAAGCAGCAGGTGCGGCTGTTTTCTGTTTATAAGGCGATTGGCTATAAGATTATTGACATACAGTCCGATTTCAGACTATAATGGTACGAAATCGGACTATTTAATTCGGAGCAGATGTGGATAATTCCGAAACAGTAATGTGGATAAAAACAGGAGGATAGTAAATGGATGGGAAAACTCTGACAGCCAGGCATATTGCGCAGCAGTATAAAGAAGTACAGGAATATAACCGCATGTACAAGGAACTTGACGATCTGTACCATGAAGTTGCCCTTGGGATTGGAATGTCGGACGGAGAGCTCTCTGCTTTGTATGCAATGAGTTTCCTTGGAGACGGCTGCCTGCAGAGGGATATCTGCCGGGAGGTTTATGTCAGTAAGCAGACCATTAATTCTGCGGTAAGAAAACTGGAAAGAAAAGGGATCCTCTATCTTGAGGAAAAAAAGGGACGGGACAAAAAGATATTTCTCACAGAAAAGGGGAAAGATTTTGTTGCTGAGAAGATTATTCCGGTTGTGGAGATGGAAAATGCGGTTTTTGTGGAAATGGAGCCGGATGAGCGGACAGAGCTTCTCAGGCTGTCGCAGAAATATATAGAATATTTCCGTGAAAAGCAAAAAAGGATGCTGGAGGATATGAAGTGAAGACGATATACCGGTTTTTGAAACCATACAGAAAATTATGCGTTTTTACGATTCTGGTTATGATACTTGATGTGGCGGGCGGGCTTTTCGTCCCGCGTCTGACCGCTGATATGATTAATATCGGAGTTGAAAACGGCGATCTTAACTATATGCTTGCGAAAGGAGCAGCCATGCTTGCGGTGACGTTGATCGCCGGGGCAGGAGCGCTTGCAGGCAGCTGGTTCTGTGCCGACCTTTCCGCAAAGCTGGGCCGGGACATGCGGAACGCGGTTTACGAAAAATCGCTGGAATTATCAGATCATGATTTCGAGCAGTTCGGGACAGGATCTATGATTACACGGACTTTAAATGACATCAATATTATACAGCAGTCCGTTGTATGGTGTATCCAGATGGTTCTCCCGGTTCCGGCAGCGTGCATAATGGGGATTGTCATGGCATTTGCCAT
Source organism: Candidatus Mediterraneibacter vanvlietii (assembly GCA_019113645.1). Taxonomy (GTDB): domain Bacteria; phylum Bacillota; class Clostridia; order Lachnospirales; family Lachnospiraceae; genus Mediterraneibacter; species Mediterraneibacter vanvlietii. Next base: position 29,864 of record DXGZ01000062.1, read on the forward strand.
TGATGCGGTGATGGGATTCCTCCTTATCGGAATCACGGTTCTGATTATTGTGCTGGCTGTTCTCGTTACGCGGAGGGCGTCGGAAATATTCGGGATGCTCCAGAAACTTCTTGATCGGATGAATGTGGTATTGCGTGAGAATCTGACAGGAGTACGTGTGATCCGTGCATTTATCAAGGAAAGAGAAGAAGAAAACCGGATGAGGAAGTCATTTGAAGAGTATGCCGTCACTGCGGTCCGGGCGAACCGTCTGTTTGCCGGGCTGGAGAGTGCAGCGTTTTTCGTGATTAATATCTGTATTGTGGCGATCCTGTGGACCGGCGGCAACCGGATCGGGGCTGGAGTTATGGAGATCGGGGATATCACTGCTCTGACAGAATACGCAATCCTCATACTGTTCTATATTATTATGGCTCAGATGGTGATTATTCTGCTCCCGAGAGCGCGTGTATGTCTGCACCGGATCGAGGAAGTGCTTGAGAAAGAGCCGGAGATCACGGACAATGCAGCTGAGTGTGCTGGCGAGATAGAGTCTCTGGGTACTCAGGAGGCTGTCCGGTTTGAGCATGTCTCGTTTAAGTTCCCTGACGCGGATGAAAATGCGCTTACGGATCTGAGCTTTGCATGCAGAAGAGGGGAGATAACAGCTGTGATCGGTGGTACCGGAAGCGGTAAATCAACGGTTGCAAAACTGATCCTCCGATTCCACGATGTGACGGAAGGACGAGTTCTGGTCAACGGCGTGGATGTGAGAAAACAGCGCCAGAAAGAGCTCAGGAGCCGCATTGCTTACGTCCCACAAAAAGCATGGCTGTTCTCGGGCACGATCGGGGACAATCTTCATGATGGAGATGAAAATGCCGGCGAGGAGAAGATGAGGCATGCGCTGGCCGTTGCACAGGCGGATTTTGTCAGCACACTGGCAAACGGTCTGGATGCCCGCGTTGCACAGGGCGGTACAAACTATTCCGGAGGACAGAAGCAGAGGCTTTCGATCGCCCGGGCGCTGATGAAAGATGCGGATCTGTATATTTTTGACGACAGTTTCTCTGCGCTTGATTTTAAGACAGATGCAGCGCTTCGCCGTGCCCTTCGGGACGAAGTGAAGGGATCCGCTGTGCTGATCATAGCTCAGCGGATTAATACAATACTTAATGCAGACCAGATTATTGTTCTGGATGAAGGGAAGATAGCCGGAATCGGAAAACATGAGGAACTGATGGAAAGATGCAGTGTTTACCGGCAGATTGCAGATTCGCAGATGAAAGGAGGGGAAACGGATGCAGGAGAATGATACAGCAGTATTTGAAGATGAGATGGAATACTCTGTTCCATCCAATGCCGCGGAAACCGTGAAACGGCTCTGGAATGTCATGGGAAAACAGCGGATACGTCTGATAATCGTGGCAGTATCTGTGCTGTTTTATACTGTACTTTCTGTGGCGGCGCCGCTTTACAGTGCCGGGATTGTTGACCTGCTGTGGGGGAAGATCCGGCAGGCATGGGGGGAAGGAGCTGCGTTCAGAGTGTCCTGGGAGAGCGGAGGAAGAGAGATCATCATCCTGCTTGTGATTTATACAGTTACCGGGATTTTGTACACGTTTCAGAGCTTCCTTATGGCGAGCTTTGCGGAAAGGCTCAGTCTGGAACTGAGGACAATGATCAGTCGAAAACTGAACAGGCTCCCGCTGTCGTATTTTGACAGCCACAGGACAGGAGAAGTATTAAGCCGCATTACAAACGATCTCGATAAAATGTCAGAGGTCCTTCAAACAGGTCTTTTGAAACTTTTTACTGCTGTCGGAATGGTGGCGGGATCATTGGTCATGATGCTGCGGTTTCATATCGGATTAACACTTGTATTTCTTTTGTTTACAGGAATAGCGATCTTTTCGACAAAGATTTTTGCGGCAAAGACATTCCGATATGCGGGGCTGAGGCAGCAGGCAGTCAGCCGGGTAACCGGCCAGGTGGAAGAGGCTTACAGCGGACGCACGGTGATCCGCGCATTCGGAAGGGAGGAGAAAAGCACCAGTGATATGAGGGACGCCGTGGAAGAGCTTGCCCGGACATCGCGGAACGCAGATTTTATGATGAATGCGGTTAATCCGTTTATCCGTTTTGTGAACAGACTTGGCCAGGCTGTGATTGCTGTGTCCGCAGGTAAACTGCTTCTGGACGGTGTGCTGACAGTGGGGACGTTTCAGGCGTTCTTCCAGTACGTATACCAGGCTTCGGAACCACTGACAGAAGCTGCATACATGGTCAATTCCCTGCAGTCATCGATTGCTTCTGTGGAACGAATATTTGAACTTCTGGATGAGAAGGAGATCCGGAAGGATCCGGATACACCGGTTACGCTTCAGGAGACGGAAGTCGGAATTGTGTTTGAACATGTCCGGTTCGGATATACGCCTGACAGCATCCTTATGGAGGATATCAGTTTCTCTGCGCGTCCTGGTGAAAAGATCGCTGTTGTGGGAAGTACCGGAGCGGGAAAGACAACACTGATCAATCTGCTGATGCGTTTTTATGAAGTGAACGGAGGCCGGATTCTTCTGGATGGAACAGATCTCTCGCTGATGTCCTATGAAGGTCTAAGAAAATATTTTGGAATGGTTCTGCAGGATACGTGGCTGTTCGAGGGAACCATTGCGGAAAATATTGCATACGGGAAACCGGATGCTTCAAGGGAGGAGATTATCGCGGCAGCGAAAGCCGCGCGCGCGGATTTCTTCATCCGCACACTCCCGCAGGGATATGATACGATACTCGGATCCGATGCGGAGAATATCTCGGCAGGACAGAAGCAGCTTTTGACAATCGCCCGTGTCATGCTCTGCAATCCGGCTGTTCTCATTCTGGATGAGGCGACGTCCAGTGTAGATACAAGAACAGAGATGGAAATTGGAAAAGCAATGCAAAAATTGATGGAGAAACGGACAAGTTTCGTGATTGCGCACAGACTTTCGACAATAGTAGACGCAGACCTGATACTTGTGATGCAGAACGGAACTATTATTGAGAAAGGAAATCACAGAGAGCTTTTGCGCTTCGGCGGGGTGTATGCTGATCTCTATAACAGCCAGTTCGCCGGGTGACAATGAAAACGCCGCCGGATGAACAGCGGCTGCCGAGCGGCGGATATGAGAAATATTGTATGAATTTGATAGAGATCTTAGGTCATAAACCGGGAAAAGACAGCATATATCAGATATAGGGTGGCTTCTGTACATCGGGACAGAAGCTCCTGGGCTGGCTGGTCGGCAGGATCAGTCAGCAGAAGCATAGATAGTGGAAAATGGGGGATTCTCTTGATTTATACAGTAACAAAAGGTGATACGCTGGAGAAAATATCACAGGATACGCAGGTGCCGCCGGAGAAAATAATCTACGATAACCAGCTGGAAAATGGAAACAGACTTGTGGAGGGGCAGGCGCTCCTCCTCCTGAAAGAGGGGGAGTCCGGCGACTATGGCACAGGTCTGAGTGTGGGAGGATATGCCTATCCGTTTGTTGAGTCAGCAGTACTGGAGCAGGCGTTTCCGGCGCTCAATGAACTTCTTGTCTTTTCTTATGGATTCACATTTGAGGGAGAGCTTGTTCCGCCGCCGCAGGATGATCAGTGGATGATCAGCGCGGCATGGGAGCAGGGGACAGAGCCGCTCCTTGTTCTGACTCCTTTTTCAGGAGGTGCATTCAACAATCAGCTCGTAAAGGCTCTGGTAGAGAACCAGGAGCTTCAGCAGAAGGTAATTGCCCAGCTTTTTCTCACAGTCAGGGATAAGGGGTACGCGGGTATTGATATTGACTTTGAGTATGTTCTGCCGGAGAATAAAGAGCAGTATGCGGAATTTGTGGGACGGGTGAGAGAGCGGTTCAGTCCGTACGGGTACAGGGTGTCGGTCGCTGTGGCACCCAAGACATCCGACAGCCAGAGTGGAATCCTGGTGGAGGGACTCGATTACAAGCTTCTAGGGGAAAACGCAGATGCAGTCTTTCTTATGACTTATGAATGGGGGTATACCTACGGCCCGCCGATGGCTGTTGCGCCCCTTGATAAAGTTCGGCAGGTTGTGGAGTATGCTCTGACCAGAATTCCGCGGGATAAGATCATCATGGGGATTCCGAATTACGGATATGACTGGCCGATGCCTTATGAGCGGGGACTGACAAGGGCGCGCACGATCGGGAATGTGGAAGCGGTCAATCTTGCGGTGGAGAACGGGGCGGTGATTCGGTATGCACAGATTGCCCAGAGCCCCTGGTTTACGTATACGTCAGCAGGAATGAGCCATGAAGTATGGTTTGAGGATCCGCGAAGCATTGAGGCAAAATTAAATCTTGCCCGGGAATATGCTCTTGCCGGCGTCGGATACTGGAATCTGATGCGTCCGTTCCAGGCAAACTGGCTCATGCTGGAGTGAGGGGACCGCTGGATCACAGGTTTCGTTTAAGGAAAAAGAAAGTGATATATTGACATCCGCCGTTTTTTCTCCCACAATACAAAGAGGTGAAAACAGAGCAGAAGAAGAGACAGGAGGCGGAACAGGTGGAACGTGAAATTATCGTGCTGAGTTTTACGAAAACAGGGACGGAGCAGAATGCGAAAATCTGCGAAATACTTCAGCGGGAAGGAATTCCCTGTGCAGGCTGTGCAGTGGGAAAATATGCATGCGGGAATATCCGTCCTCTTTCTGCGCCTGTCACGGAATTCGTCGGGGAGGAATGGGGAAGCAGAGATCTGCTTTTTATCGGAGCAGCGGGGATTGCGGTGCGCGCGATCGCACCCTGGGTGAAGGATAAGTTTACAGATCCGGCAGTTCTGGTTATGGACGAGAAATGCAGATACATTATTCCGATTCTGTCCGGTCATGTCGGGGGTGCCGCCGCATGGGCCGACAGAATCGCCGCGATGACCGGTGCAGAGGCTGTCCACACAACAGCGACAGACGTGCAGGGAAAGTTTGCAGTTGACGTGTTTGCAGAGAGGAACCGGCTTCTTATCACGGACAGGACAGCCGCGAAAGAGATATCGGCTGCCATCCTTAATGAAGAGAAAATCGCTTTCTGCTGCACTGTGCCGGAGTGTGAGGTGATTGGAGCCCTTCCGGAGGAACTTGTGTGGTGCAATTCACGACAGGAGGCGGAGCAATACCGCTGGAGGATTATTGTGAAGGAAGGGACGGATGAGGCAGACCGAAGGAAGAATAACGGTTTTTTAATTCTAAAACCGCGGAATATAATAGCCGGTATCGGGTGCAGAAAGGGAATTTCAGAGGAAAAACTGGAAACAGGGCTGAAAAGTGTGCTGGCTGAACACGGGTTTGATATCCGGCAGATAGAATGCTTCGCCAGTATTGATCTGAAGAAAGAGGAACCAGCCATACTTGCGCTGGCGCGGAAATACAGGGTGCCTTTTATCACTTATTCCGCGGATGAGCTGAGAAAAGCCGGCGAAGTGTCCGCAGGTTCCTCGTTTGTAGAGAGTGTAACAGGTGTAGATAATGTCTGTGAGAGAGCAGCGCTTCGGTGCCTGAAGGGAAAAGGATGTCTGCAAGATGAGCAGAAGACATGTTTCGGGGAGTCGATTCTTGCGGGGAACCGGAGACGCGGCGAAACATGCTGTGAAGAAGGAAAACTGATACAGGAAAAATGTATCAGGGATTCCATGACCGCGGCGCTGGTCAGACGCAGCCTGAGGCTGAAATTTGGAGAATTATAAAACAGTCAGCTGTAAAACGAAATCCCGGATGCCCATATCAGCATCCGGGATTTCGTTTTACTATAGAAAGTTGTAATTGAAAGATGTGGTCTTGTTTATCACGGTAAATTAAAATTCTGACTGCAGCGCATCGTATCCGGTTTCTTTTGTGCGGATTCGCATTGCGCTTCTGATCTCATAACTGAAGATCTTTCCATCGCCCACGTCTCCGGTGTAGGCGGCAGCCTGAATTGCATCAATGACTTTTTTCTCCCATTCTTCTGAAGAGACAACAATTTCAAATTTCACTTTTGGCTTCAGGTAGATGTCTATCTCGGCTCCGCGGACAACTTCCTTATATCCGCGCTGTGTGCCGCAGCCCATGATCTGGCAGACCGTGATACCGTTTACCTGTATCTTGTTAAGGGCTTCTTTGACCTCTTCATATTTCTCTTCTCTGACGATTGCTTCTACTTTGATTAACATAGTCTGTTCCTCCTATCCTTTCCTATTATATAGAATACTTCGGTTTAGTCAAAACCGTTGAAGGACGGGTAAGCACTTTCACCGTGCTGTGACATGTCGAGTCCGACCATCTCATCCTTCTCGTCAACACGAAGTTTTGTGAAGATCCGGATGATGCCGATGCAGATCAGGGAACCGACTACTGCAACGGCGATCGTAACGAGAATACTGATTACCTGAGCAACGAAAAGTCTTGTCTCACCGAATACGAGACCATCCCACTGAGCGACAGAGTTGATGGAGCTCTGTCCGAACAGTCCTGTTGCGATTCCGCCCCAGATACCGCCGATTCCATGACATCCGAATGCATCAAGAGAGTCATCGATTTTCAGCTTCTGTTTGATAATGTTCATCATGCCGTAGCAGATCGGGCTTACAAGCGCACCGATGATGAAGGATGCCCAGATCGGAACAAAACCAGCTCCCGGTGTGATTGCGACGAGTCCGACAACAAGACCGGTGGATGCGCCTACCAGAGTCGGTTTTCCGTCTTTGATTGTATCAATGAGCATCCAGGACAGCAGAGCTGTTGCTGCTGAAATCGATGTTGTCATAAATGCATGAGCTGCAAGTCCGTCAGCTGCAAGCGCGCTTCCTGCGTTGAATCCGTACCAACCGAACCAGAGCAGTGATGCGCCGAGTACAACAAATGGAATATTGTGGATGCGGTAGGTTGTTTTCGTATACCCGCGCCGTTTGCCCAGATAGATGGCAAGCACAAGGGCGCTGACACCTGAACTGATATGTACCACGTTTCCGCCTGCAAAATCAACGGAACCGATGGAAGCAAGAAATCCGCCCTGCCCCCATACCATGTGTGCCATCGGGTAATATACGATGATTGACCAGAGTGCTATAAAGGCAAACAGTGCCTTGAATTTCATTCTTCCTACAACCGCGCCTGTGATCAGGGCCGGTGTGATCATTGCGAACATCATCTGAAATGCTGCATATACAAGATGCGGAATGCTGTCTGAGTAAGGACCTGCCTCCCAGCCTACGCCGTTTAATCCGAGCCACTCCAGGCTTCCGATCACTCCGCCGTGGTCGGTCCCGAAAGCGAGGGAATAACCAAAAAGTGCCCACATAAATACGGACAGTCCCATGATTGCCACACAGGCCATCATCGTGTTAACAACGTTTTTTCGTCTGACAAGCCCTCCGTAGAAGAAAGCAAGCCCCGGCGTCATGATAAAGACAAGCGCCGCACAGATCATAATAAATCCAGTGTTTCCTGTGTCCATAAAAATACCTCCCATGTACCTTTGGATTTACGGGCTTTTGCGTGCCGCCGTACGTCAGTATGTAAAAGTCCGCTGAAATAAGAAAAAGACGCCTGATTGGTGAGGGCGTTTCTTTCGCCTCATCATCAGACGTCTTTGTCTTGCCGTTAGGATAGCAGATAAAAAATTAAAAATCAAGAAAAAATATTAAAAAAATATGATTTTAGTATAATTTTGACAAAATTGAGAAAAACACAAGCAATTATCAGTCAAATTTACAAAAAATTGCCGCTGTGATAAAATAACATCCGTAAAAAATAAGAATCTGCTATGGAGAAGAAGAATGAAAAAAGAAAAGAGATCTCCTCGTGTGCTGATTTTTGCGGGGACAACAGAAGGACGAATTCTGGCGGAATACGCAGCGTCGCTGGGCCTGAACTGTCATATCAGTACGGCGACAGAATACGGGGAGAAGATACTGGAAAATATAGACGGAATTGAAACGGCTTCCGGGCGGATGGACGAAGGGCAGATCGGAGACTTTATACGGGAAAAGCAGATCGATTTTGTAATCGACGCAACGCACCCTTTTGCCGTGGAGGCAACGTTAAATATCCGGAGAGCCTGTGATGCAGAGCATACAGAATATATACGGTGTCTCAGGGAATCCGCGGTGATATCACAGGAAGAGGATGCAGGGATTGTCACGGCCGGTTCGGTCAGAGAGGCAGTCGCTTATTTGAGACATACAAAAGGAAATATTTTTATTGCCACAGGGAGCAAGGAACTTCAGTTATATACAGAAATAGAAGAATGGCAGGAGAGATGTTTCGCGCGTGTGCTTTCCACGCGGGAATCAGTGGAACAGGCGGTTCGCACAGGATTTGAAGGAAAACATCTGATTGCAATGCAGGGACCTTTTTCATATGAGTTAAATCTGGCTATGCTCAGGCAGATACAGGCAGAATATTTTGTGACAAAAGAATCCGGAAGAGCCGGGGGATTTGCCGAGAAGCTTCGTGCGGCAGCAGAAGCGGGCGCAGTGACGGTTGTAATCGGCAGACCAGAGGAAGAGGGAGAGAGCCTGGAAGCCGTGATGAAGAGGATGGACGAACTGTTATAAAAATGCCTTGCAAACAGAGTGTTTGTGTGATATACTCTGAATGTTGCAAATTAATCACGTATGTGGTTTTTTCCGATGGTGCCAAAGCCGGCTTGCCGGACGGTCTCGGAAAACCAAGCATACGGAAGTTTAAAAACCAAATGGAGGAAAGAAACATGAGTGTTATTTCAATGAAACAGCTTTTAGAAGCAGGTGTACATTTCGGACACCAGACAAGAAGATGGAACCCGAAAATGGCTCCGTACATCTACACAGAGAGAAATGGTATTTACATCATCGACCTGCAGAAATCTGTAGGAATGGTTGACGATGCATATAAAGCCGTTTCTGACATCGCTGCAGAGGGCGGCACAATTCTTTTTGTAGGAACAAAGAAACAGGCTCAGGATGCTATCAAAACAGAGGCAGAGCGCTGCGGAATGTTCTACGTAAACGAGAGATGGCTGGGCGGTATGCTCACAAACTTCAAGACAATCCAGAGCCGTGTAAAACGTCTCAAAGAGATTGAGGCTATGTCAGAAGACGGAACATTCGATGTACTTCCGAAGAAAGAAGTTATCGCGCTGAAAAAAGAGTGGGAAAAACTTGAGAAAAACCTCGGCGGAATCAAAGATATGAAGAGACTGCCGGATGCAATCTTCGTAGTTGACCCGAAAAAAGAGAGAATCTGCGTACAGGAGGCTCATACTCTTGGAATTACTCTGATCGGTATCTGTGATACAAACTGTGATCCGGAAGAGCTTGACTATGTAATCCCGGGTAACGATGACGCTATCAGAGCTGTTAAACTGATCGTTTCCAAGATGGCAGACGCTGTTATCGAGGCAAACCAGGGTGAGACAGGTGAAGATGCGTATTATGAAGAAGCAGAGGATGCAGTAGAAGCTGAAGAGGCAGTAGAAGAGTAAGATCTTATTTTTAATGGAGGAATTTATCATGGCAATTACAGCAGGAATGGTAAAAGAATTAAGAGAAATGACAGGCGCAGGCATGATGGACTGCAAAAAAGCTCTTACAGAGACAAATGGCGATATGGACGCAGCTGTTGAGTTCCTTAGAAAGAACGGACAGGCAAAAGCTGAGAAAAAAGCCGGAAGAATCGCAGCTGAGGGTATTGTTAAGACTGTTGTAAGAGATGACAAGGTTGCGGCAATCGTCGAGGTTAACTCCGAGACAGATTTCGTTGCCAAGAACGATGACTTCCAGGGATTTGTTGAAGCAGTTGTAAATCAGGCTGTAGATTCAGATGCAGCTGACATGGATGCTTTCATGGCAGAGGCATGGGCAGAAGACACATCCAAGACTGTAAAAGACGCTCTCGTAGAGAAGATCGCAGTTATCGGTGAGAACCTGAACATCAGAAGATTCGAGAAAGTAAGCGCTGAGAACGGATGCGTTGTATCCTACATCCACGGCGGCGGACGTATCGGTGTTCTTGTTGTTGCTGATACAGATGTTGTAAACGATGAGATCAAAACTTGCCTGAAGAACGTAGCTATGCAGATCGCAGCTATGTCTCCGAAGTATGTATCCCGCGATGAAGTATCTCAGGAGTACCTGGATCACGAGAAAGAGATCCTTCTTGCTCAGGCTAAGAAAGAGAACCCGGAGAAACCGGACAACATCATCGAGAAGATGATCATCGGACGTCTGAACAAAGAGCTCAAAGAGATCTGCCTGCTTGATCAGGTATACGTTCAGGACAGCGACCTTACAGTTGCAAAATATGTTGACAAGGTAGCAAAAGAGAACAACGCAAAAGTTACAGTTAAGCAGTTTGTACGTTACGAGACAGGCGAAGGTATCGAGAAGAAACAGGAGAACTTCGCTGAGGAAGTAGCTGCACAGATGAACATGTAATTGCAGACTTTGCATTGATATTCTGAAAGAAAAACCCTTATGAATGGTGATTTTATACCATTCGTAAGGGTTTTTTTTAATTTTGCAGTCCCTGACAGAATAGGATCAGAGTGTCTGAAAGCCCAGAGAGAGTAGAGCGGCAATATTCGCAGGGGTTTTAATGAGATGTTATCTGGTAAAAAACAACATATGGAAAAGTAGAAAGCTTCATATACGTTTTTCCTGCTTTTTAATATAATATCTTCATCATATAAAACGAGGAGGAAAAAAGTATGAAGATGAAAAAGGCGATTGCGCTCTTCATGACCGTATCTCTGGCGGCGGGGCTGCTTGCCGGATGCGGCGGATCCGGAAAAGAAGAAGGAAAAGACAGTTCAGGTAAAATTGAACTGGAATTCTTCACTCAGAAAAGAGAGGCTTCTGAAACATTTGACAAGATTATTGAGGAATTCAATAACAGCCAGGACGAAATTGTGGTAACACAGAACATTGTTCCGGATGCGACAAGCGTCTTGATGTCCCGCGCGGCTACAGGTGATCTGCCGGATATCATTCAGGTTGGCGGCATGCAGGATTCCAACACAATGCAGTTCATGAAAGAAGGCCATTTCCTTGAACTTACTGATATGGAATGCCTTGACAATGTAGTTGATCAGTATAAGGATGCGATTAAGTTCAAAGGAAAGAACTACGTCGTTCCGATTTCTGCGAACTTCAGCGGCGTATTCTACAACAAAGATCTGTTTGAAGAAGCAGGATACGAGGTTCCGACTACATATGACGAGCTGATCAGTCTGGCAAAAGACATTCAGAGCAAAGGAGAAACTCCGTTCCTTTTCCCGGATAAAGACGCATGGACACTTGTACAGTGCTGGGAAGATAACATCGACGGATCTGCCCGTGGAGACAGAAAACCGGTATATATGGATATTGCGAATGGCGTGACCACATTTGAGGATGATCCGTTATTCCCGGAAACACTTCAGAAAGTAGTTGATATCCGTCAGTACGGACAGGGCGATTCTCTGAGCCTTGGTTATGATCAGGCAATCAGCGATTTTGCGACAGGAAAATCTTATATGTTTATGCAGGGAATCTGGGCGCTTCCGTCTATTAAAAAGGCAAACCCGGATATGAATATCGGTATGTTCTCTTTCCCGAGCAATGACGGCGACACAAAGGTAAGCATGGGTATTGACGTGAACCTGGCAATATCCGCAAAGGGTGAGAACACAGAAGCCGCAAAACAGTTTGTGGAATTTGCCGCATCAAAAGATATGGTTCAGCTTTATGTGGACAACGATTATTCCATCCCGTGTATGAAAGATGTAACTCCGAATATTCCGGACGCACAGGATATTGTTGATCTTGTAAATGAAGGCAAGGGTGTGCTTCAGGCGACCGCTCTTCCGAAAGCAGTAGCAGATGAGAGACAGAATACAATCCAGAAGGTAATCGTTCCGGACGGCGGAGAGGATATCAATACATTCCTTTCAAATCTGACAAAAGTATTCCAGGAGAACAAGGATGAATTCTTAGAGCTCTATGGTGAATAAGAACCAGGGAGGGAACAGATATGAAGAAATCAAAGGTTTTAAATAGAAATCATATTTTGTTTCTGTTTACGCTCCCGATTCTGATCATGTATTGTGTGTTCTTTATTATTCCGCTCCTGATGGGTATGAAAAATAGTTTTACGGACTGGTCGGGGACCAGTCCGGACTACAATTTCATAGGAATTAAGAATTATATTGATATCTTTCAGGATGAGCGTTTCAGAAATGCGCTTATATTCAATTTTAAATATACAATTCTTCTGACTGTCGGAACCGTGATAATTTCTCTGATTATCGCCATTGTTCTGAATCAGAAGATCAGGGGACGCGGATTTTTCCGTTCCGTATTTTTCCTTCCGGCGATCCTCAGCCTTGTGACCGTCGGTTTGATCTGGAATGAGCTGTTTTACCGGGTAATTCCTCTGATTGGAGAGGCAACCGGATGGGGACTCTTCGAGTCAAGCTGGCTTGGAAGTCCGAAGCTTGCCATGTACGCTATCCTGCTTGTCAACCTCTGGCAGGGATGCGCGACACCGATTGTCCTGCTGATTGCCGGACTGCAGAGTGTTCCGCAGGACCTTTATGAGGCTGCGGCAATCGATGGAGCAAATGCATGGCAGAGATTTAAGTCAATTACAATTCCGTATCTGATTCCGGTGCTTAACATTGTTATTGTTACATCTGTCAAGGGCGGACTTACAACCTTTGATTACATCAAGGCGATGACAGACGGAGGACCGATGCAGTCAACGGAATCCGTAGGTATTCTTATATACAACCATGCAATGCAGGAAGGAAGATTTGGTTATTCGGTTGCAGAATCTATGATCCTGTTCCTGATCATTGCTCTTGTATCTGTTGTGACAATGCGTATGACTGAGAATAAAAAGGTAGGTGACTGAGGTGACAAAAAATAAAAATATTCTGGGCAGAGGTGTTTCGTATCTGATAGCGGCGGTTGGAGCGCTTGTGATATTGCTGCCGTTTTATGTCACTGTGATCACTGCGTTTAAAACGCCGGAACAGTCGGCAAAGAATTTTTTCTCCTTCCCGACCGGATTATACCTGGATAATTTCAAGTCAGTATTTGAGAAAGCCGGATATTTCAAATATTTTATGAACTCTGTGATTGTCACCGTGAGTTCGCTGATTCTGATTTATATTCTGGTAACAATGATTTCCTATGCGATAGCCAGAAGCATGAGACGAAGCGGCTATTACAAAGTAATATACGGACTGATTGTTCTTGGAATGTTTGTCCCGTTCCAGGTCATCATGGTTCCTCTCGTGCAGTTCATGGGCGGACTGGGGCTGTCGAACAAATTCGGACTGATCCTTCTGCATGTGACATATGCGGCGATGCAGGCAGTGTTCCTGCTTGTGAATTATATCCGCAACGTACCGGAGGATCTGGAGGAAGCGGCATATATCGACGGATGTACGACAGTACAGGCATATGTTAAGATCGTTCTTCCGCTTTTGAAGCCGATGACATCTACAGTGCTCGTACTTAACGCACTCTGGATCTGGAATGATTTCCAGATGCCGTTGATGATCCTGAATAAGCTTCCGGAGACATGGACGCTGCCTCTGTTCCAGTACAATTTCAAATCACAGTACTCATTTGACTACAATATGGCATTTGCGTCATATCTGATCGCTATGATTCCGGTTTTGATCGCTTATATCTGTGCGCAGAAGCATATTGTGGCAGGACTTACGGCGGGAGCTGTAAAATCCTGATCTGCAATTGTCATAATGCAGAGAACATAGTACATTAATAGTACACCGCTGATACCAAAGGAGCGGTGTACTATTTGTGTATCTGCCAGATCCCGCTCGGAAGCATATCAAAAGCTGTGGGAGCGGCCGGAAGAGGCAGTACCGGAGAAAAACGAGGAATTCAGAGGAGGTTCAGACATGCTGTGGTTTAAAAGACTTTCTTTCGGGAAAAAAATACTCAGTTCCTATATCATTTTCATAGGAATTTCATTCCTTCTTTCAGGGATATACTGTCTGAGGAGTATTGAGACATCGAAAGAAGAAAACGGACGGTATATGCATCAGTTCGCGGAACAGGTGAATCTGAACCTGGATGTGATATTTTCGAACATGGACCGGATACGGTTTCTGCATCTGATTGATGACAAGGTGAAGCCTATGATAAGAACGCCTGAACAAGACAAAAGTCTGGCAAAGGAACTGGAGGACGAAGATTATGTTACCCGTGCTCTGAATCATATGACCAATATGAACCAGTATATTCTCCGGGCTACCTATGTGAATGAATACGGAGATATTTACAGTAATGTGAAGACAGAGAATGCGTCTTATCTGGAAAAAATGCAGATGATTCAGCAGAGGCAGGATTGGAATGACCGGCATAAAATTTTCTATACAGGGGTCTATCAGGAAACAATTAATATGGTGGAATATCCCCTTGTCACCAGTATCAGCAAAATCTATGATATTGACCAGAACGGTCCGATTGGAACGCTGTTTGTGGATCTGAACTTTTCAGCCGTAAAACAGATTCTGGATCAGACGCTGGAGCCGCAGAGCACAGGGACGCATCTGATGATATTTGATCAGAACGGAGAGGTGATCTATCATACCGACGGAGGGGAAGACCTGTGGTCACGGATTTCGGAAAAAGAGAAAGAGCAGTTGACCGGGCAGGTGCTTTCCGATGACAGGGAAAATAACGGGAGAGAGACAGAGGAGGTGCGGATCGAAGGAAAAGGAGCTGCCGCTTCTGTTACAAAGAACAAAAGCACGGGATGGAGAGTACTGGTATACACACCTTATTCCAACATTTATGCTGCAGGAATACAGAATATACTCGGTGTGGCGATTACAATGGCTGTGGTACTTGTACTTGCCATGATTCTGGGCGTGCTTTTGTCCAGACAGATCAGCCGACCTGTTCGGATTCTGATTAAGGCAATGGAAAAAGTAGACAGGGGAAATGTGAAGTATATTGATGAAAAAGAGTTCGACTGGCAGGATGAAATGGGATATCTGCTCAGAAGTTACAATCAGATGGGGCAGAGAATTAACGACAGTATTGAGAAGATATACATTTACCAGCTGAATCAGAAGCAGACAGAACTGAAGATGCTCCAGTTTCAGATCAATCCGCATTTTCTGTATAATACGCTCAATACCATCAGTGCCATTGCCTCTCTGGAGGGGATTGACGAGATTGCCAGGATTTCAGATAATCTTTCAAGCATGTTTCAGTACAATATAAAAGGAAGCGATATTGTTCCGATGAAACTGGAACTCAGGCAGGTAAACAGCTACATGACGATACAGACGATCCGGTTCCCGGGGAAATATATGTTTACGCAGACAATTGAACCGGGGCTTGAGGAAGAACCCATGCTGAAATTTTTGATTCAGCCGCTGGTGGAGAATTCTCTGAAACATGCGTTTCGGAAACTGAGAGAGATTAACAGGATTGATCTGAAAGCTTCCAGAGATAAGGAGAATATACGAATTGAAATCACAGACAACGGAGTGGGGATGAAGGAACAGACCGTACGTATGCTGAACGAAGAACTGGCCGATACAGATACCCAGACTCTGGTGTCGAATGTGGATCGTGGAATCGGACTCAGAAATGTAAATGCCAGAATTAAGAATTTCTATGGGAAAGAATACGGGATACAAATTGAGAGCAGAGAAGGCTCTTATACGGTGATTCATATCCTGATTCGAACGATCCGGAAGGAAGAACAGGAGGGACAAGATGCTCAGAATCGTAGTAGCTGATGATGAATTTTATGCAAGAAAAGCGCTGATTCGAAAGATCCATATGGCTGAGCCGGAGGCTGAAATTATAGCGGATTTTGAGAACGGGCTCCAGGCCGCGGCATATATCAGAGAGAACAGGAGCCGCATAGACCTGCTCTTTACAGATGTGAAAATGCCAGAGATGGACGGACTGGAACTGGCAAAGTGCATTGCCGAAGAGGAGATGGGCGTAGAAATTATTATCGTTTCCGGATTCAGCGAGTTTGAATACGCGAAAACGGCGATGACCTTTGGCGTAAACAATTATCTGATTAAACCGGTACAGGAAGATGAGCTCAAAGAAGCACTTGAGCGGGTGAAAAAGAAAACACGCAAACAGGAAGAGCAGATGAGGGCGCAGATGTCTGTACGGACAGTGGAGTATTTGAGCATAGCTGAACTGGTGAGTCATGATGAGTGGAGAGGAAAGTTCCTTTCCCCGATATTTCAGAAATACGGCGGTGAGGACAGTACCTCTCCGATCGGATTTTACCTGGCGGTTGTTCAGGCAGAAAACGGTGAACAGAAAAATGAAGTTGTGGACAGGGAAATAGAACGGTTTATAAAAGACAGAAACAGATGCCGGCTTTATTTCCGGAGGTATAAGGAGCATGTCCTCCTGATGTTTCAGGATGAAGAGGATCCGGCAGAGGAACTGTCCGGTCTGCTTCGCCGGATTCTGGCAAAAGGAGGAGAAAAGATGACAGCCGGAGTCAGCCAGCATCATACAGGAGTACCGGAGTTGAAAAAGGCATATCAGGAAGCAGTATACGCGATTAATCAGCGTCTGATTGACGGCTGGGTGAAGGTCTATTCCTACAAAGGAGAGATGCGTCCATCCAATCATTTCACGAAAGAAGCGGAAGTGCTGCTTGGGGATGCCATTGAAAAGCAGAAATGTGCGGCAGCAGAGGAGGTTGTGAGCCGGACACTGGAAAAATGCAGGGACGCTTATTCACTTTATATTACAATCAGCGGAATCTTTAATCTGATGTACCGGATTTTCTGCCGGAGCGCAAGAAGCGAGGAAAAAGACAGCGAACATGTGTATATGCTTTTTTCGTACCGTTCTGACCTGTATGGATTCCGTCATTTTTATGAAGTGGAGGATTATGTGAAAAAAATCGTGGAATCCATGTGCCAGGAGCAGGAAGAAAAGACGCATCACTATATTGTTGCTGAGATGCTGGACTATATTGAGAAAAATTATCAGACCAATATCAGCCTGAGTGAACTGGCGGAACACAAATATTTTATGAACAGCAGTTATTTAAGCAGGCTGTTTAAAAATGAGGTAGGGCAGACCTTTTCAAAATATCTGATGGAATTTCGGATCAGAAAGGCAGCGGGGCTTCTTGAAAACGAACTGTTAAAAATTAATGACGTTGCCATGCTTGCGGGGTATAATGATGTGTCTCATTTTATTCAGTATTTTAAGAAAATATACGGATGCACCCCGGAAGAATACAGACATAAACGACTGGAGGAAATGAAATATGTATAAACCGACCTATCACTTTTTTCCCGGAAAAAACTGGATGAATGATCCAAACGGAGTATGCTGGTATAAAGGCAGTTACCATTTGTTTTATCAGTATAATCCCGATGGAGACCAGTGGGGAAATCTTCACTGGGGACATGCGGTAAGTGAGGACTGCGTTCACTGGAATCATTTGCCGACTGCTCTGGCGCCGTCAAGGGAACTGGGAGAGATCCACTGTTTTTCCGGCTGCGCGAGTACGGACGGGGAGCGCCCCCTTCTGTATTATACGAGCGTTGGGCGTGAGGAAGACGGCAGAGACTGCAGAACGGGCGCCCAGCAATGGTGCGCGGTAAGCGAAGATGGAATGACCACGTGGAAAAAGTATCAGGGCAATCCGATCATGACCGCGGAGATTCACGGAAATCTGAATGTTCTTGAATGGAGAGATCCATATGTATGGAAAGAAGAGGACGGCTGGTATATGGTACTTGGCGCGGAAGTGGAAGGGAGAGGAAGTGTGCTGCTGTATCATTCTCCGGACCAGTTTCACTGGGAATTCTGTCATGTACTGATGCGGAGTGAGAGACCGGAAGACCGGATTCTTGAATGCCCGAATTATTTTTATCTGGACGGAAAGGCCATACTCGTGGTTTCTCCGGACGCGATGCCGTATTACTGGATCGGGACACAGGATCATGACCACAGATTTTTCCCGGAACAGTTCGGAATTATCGATCACAGCGGCTGGAACGGATTTTATGCGCCGAATTCATTTGTGGATAATCGGGGGCGGAGAATTATGATCGGATGGCTTACGGAAAAGAGCCGGGGAGATCTGGACATTCCCGGATGGCAGGGAGTTCAGTCTCTGCCGAGGGAACTGACGCTGGAACAGGACGGACTGTGCATGAAGCCCGTCGAAGAACTGACTTCTCTGCGGGATGCGAAAGCGGAATATGAACATCTTACTGTATGCGGCAGATGGGAGAGCGAGATCAGGACAAGGGCGGCGGAGATTGTATTGAACGCGGAAACATTTCGCCTGGGAGAAGGCTTTGAACTTCGCGTATTTGCCGCAGAGGACGGGAGTGAGCAGACGGCAGTCCGCTATCACCGCGCTTCAGATGAACTGACGATTGACCGGAGTCGTTCGAACAGGAAAAATATAACCGACCGTACGCCGCTGACCGTAAAGGGGACGCACAGCGAAGACGGAAAGCTGAACCTCAGGATTTTTATTGATCATTCTACGCTGGAAATATTTATCAATGAGAGAGAAGCAGTATCCACGCGGGTCTATCCAGACAGTGAGGAAAGCTGTATAATTGGCATATCCGCACCCAGAGCGGAGATTGATCATCTGGAGATATATACGATGAAAGGAATCTGGGACAAATAGAATGCTGTGCAAAATCTTCTGAAGCTGCATTCGGAAGGAATGCTCAGTCTGGTGCCTAATGTGGGATTTTTCACAGTAAGGATGGACCTGCGGGATATTACGGATATCTACCAGAGCCGTGAGTGTGTGGAACAGTATGTGCTTCCGCTCGTTGTATCTCATATCACGGAGAAGGACAAGGAGCATCTGTGGAAGCAGATTGACCGCCAGGAAAAGGCACTGAATGACGGGGACATGGATCAGTACAATGACGCGGATACCGAGTTTCACTGTTATCTGATCAATCTGTTGAATAACCGGAGGCTGTCAGAGTTTTACAGTAACATAAGAACACAGTACAGGGCAGCGTCTAAAAGCGTGGTGACAGAGGGCAGCAGGATTCCTGTACAGGAACATAAAGATTTTATGGCGTACATTGATAATGGTGAATATGAGAAAGCCATCCAGATTATGCATAGACATACAGAAGATGCGATAAAGAGAATGCAGGAAGGATTTGTTCGGATCGGAATCTGATCCGAACAAAAATTTACCCGAACTGATACATCAGTGTTACAAAATATAAATATCAGAAGAAATCAAACAGAAGAAGGAGGAGAACATGGACAGGAAATTTCCAGAAAAAGTGACGATCTGTGAAGTCGTGACAAGGGACGGTTTTCAGACCGCGCCGGAGATCTATCCGGTGGAAGAGAAAGTAAGAATTGTAGAAGAGGTTGTGGATGCGGGATGCCGCTGCGTGGAGGTGGGCGCGTTCTCTACGTATGAGACGATGTACAAGATGAAGGACACGGATAAGGTGTTCGAGAAGCTCCACATGAAAGAGGGTGTTGAGTACAGAGGGCTTGTCTATCTTCCGGATGATGTGAGAAGGGCCGCTGCCTGCGGGTGCAGGAAGATCAAACTGAATGTGTCCGCCAGCAAGGCACACAATCAGGCAGGGGCGGGGAGGTCGCCGCTGGAGTCAATGAGAACATTTGCAGAGTCAGGACAGATCGCGAGAGACAATGGCATGGGATTTGCCGGATCCATATCACTCCCCTTCGCATCCCAGTGGGAAGGAGTTATCCCCTATGAAGATATCAGAGAGATTGTAAAGGCATTCATCGATGCGGGGGCAACGCAGATTTCCCTGTCAGACTCGGCAGGGCTCGGCGATCCGAAACTGGTCTATGAAAGAACGATGGAGCTTCGATCAGATTTCCCGGAGATGGACTGGATGCTTCATATGTAATATGGCTGCTGCAATGGGCGGAGACGGGGATTTTGCGGGGACTGTCGTTGTCTCCACTTCCGTGCTGTCCGTAGTGACGATTTTTCTGTGGGTGTTTTTACTCAGCAGTTTCGGGATGATTTAAACTGCAGATTGTAAACTTCGAACACCTGTTGTATAGTTACAGTAGGAGCTGGCATACCTTTAGCGGGGCGGATATTTCCGCCCCCTGTTTTCGGGTTATCCGGCAGTTTGTGATACAGACGGGAAGAGAAAGGAGATTCGATATGCTTGAACAGCTGAAAAAAGAAGTCTACGAGGCGAACATGATGCTGCCGAAATACGGGCTTGTGACATTTACATGGGGAAACGTAAGCGGGATTGACAGAAGCAGCGGCCTGTTTGTCATCAAGCCAAGCGGCGTGGAATATGAGAAACTGACTCCGGAGGATATGGTTGTGGTTGACCTGGAGGGAAATAAAGTGGAGGGCAGGTATAACCCGTCGTCCGATACGCCGACTCATGTTGTCCTGTACAACCGTTTTCCGGAGATCGGCGGGATTGTACATACCCATTCCACATGGGCGACAAGCTGGGCTCAGGCGGGACGGGACATCCCCTGTTATGGGACAACCCATGCGGATTATATTTACGGGGAGATCCCATGCGTCCGCAATCTTACGAAAGAAGAGATTGAGGAGGCATATGAGAAAAATACAGGTGTTCTTATCGCTGACGAGTTTGAGAGAAAAGAGAAGGATTACATTGCCGTTCCGGCGGTTCTCTGCAAAAATCACGGCGTATTTACCTGGGGAAAAGACGCCCATGAGGCTGTGCATAACGCGGTTGTGACAGAAGAAGTCGCGAAGATGGCAGCCCGCTGCGAGATGATCAATCCGGAGGTAAAACCGGCGCCGCAGGAACTTCAGGACAAGCATTATTTCAGAAAGCATGGCGCAAATGCGTATTATGGTCAGAAATAAAAAGATGCCCTGCAATAAAAAGCCAACAGTTCGCGTGTTTTCTCTGATTGAAAAGAAGCTCTTCGGACTGTATAATACTAAGGAATGATTCTCTTTTCGGGAGTCATGTGAACTCTGACCGGCTCTGTGTCAGGCGGCGCCGAACAGAGAAAATAACTGAGATAAAGGAGATAGAAATATGAGTATCAGAATCGGTATATCAGGTTACGGAAATCTTGGAAGAGGCGTGGAGTGCGCCATCCGTCAGAATCCGGATATGGAGCTTGCGGCTGTATTTACCCGCAGAGACCCTGAGAGTGTGAGCATCCTGACAGAGGGAGTTCCGGTAGTGAAGATCACAGAGGTACAGGAGTGGACAGATAAAATTGACGTCATGATTCTCTGCGGCGGAAGCGCTACGGATCTTCCGGAGCAGACGCCATACCTTGCGTCCATGTTTAATGTAATCGACAGCTTTGACACACATGCAAGAATCCCGGAGCATTACGCAAACGTGGATGAGGCTGGGAAGAAGTCCGGAAAGATCGGTATCATTTCTGTGGGCTGGGATCCGGGAATGTTCTCCCTGAACAGACTGTATGCAAACGCAATCCTTCCGGACGGAAAAGACTATACATTCTGGGGCAAAGGCGTCAGCCAGGGACACTCAGACGCTGTCCGCAGAATCGAGGGAGTAAAGGATGCGAAACAGTATACAATCCCTGTAGATGCAGCGCTTGAGGCAGTGAGAAACGGTGAGAATCCGGAGCTTACTACAAGAGAAAAACACACAAGAGAGTGCTTTGTAGTTCTGGAAGAGGGCGCAGATGCGGCAAAAGTGGAAGAGGCAATCAAGACAATGCCGAACTATTTCTCTGATTATGACACAACAGTTCATTTCATCAGCGAGGAAGAGTTAAAGCGCGATCACAGCGGAATCCCGCACGGTGGATTTGTTCTCCGCAGCGGAAAGACAGGATGGAACGGCGAGAACAGCCATCTGATCGAGTACAGCCTGAAACTGGATTCCAACCCGGAATTTACATCCAGCGTACTCGTGGCATACGCGCGCGCAGCTTACCGTCTCGCCCAGGAAGGACAGAGCGGATGCCGCACAGTATTTGACATCGCTCCGGCATATTTAAGCGCAAAAAGCCCGGAAGAATTAAGAAAGACCATGTTATAATAAATTACAGAGAAAAGGCTTCTTCAGAATATAAAAACGTATCAGTCACGGGCAGCCGTCAGTCGGCAGAAAGCCGGAAAAGAAAAGGAGGAGTGCGGGAATGAGAAGCAGAGACGAGATCAGAAAAACCATAGAGGAGAAAAAGGCGGTCCTTGGAATTGAGCTTGGATCCACGAGAATCAAGGCGATTCTTATTGATGAGGATAAATCTCCTGTAGCTTCAGGCAGTTATGACTGGGAAAACAAATATGTCAATCATATCTGGACCTATGATATGGATGAAATCTGGAAAGGGCTCAGAGGCTGCTATGCGGATCTGGTGCAGAATGTCCTCGGAGAATACGGGGTGCAGCTGACCGGATTCGCGGCGATCGGGATAAGCGCCATGATGCATGGCTATCTTGCGTTTGATGAGCAGGATGAGCTTCTCGTTCCTTTCCGCACATGGAGAAATACCATTACCGGAGAGGCATCCGCAAAACTTTCGGAACTCTTTGAGTACCATATTCCTCAGCGCTGGAGCATCGCCCACCTGTATCAGGCGATCTTAAATGGCGAGGAACATGTGGATAAAGTAAGGTATTTTACCACGCTTGCGGGATATATCCACTGGCAGCTGACCGGAAGGAAAGTGCTCGGAAGCGGAGATGCTGCAGGCATGTTCCCGATGAATATCGAGACGAAAGATTTTGATTCGAGAATGCTCGATCAGTTTGACGAGCTTGTAGCTGACAAAGGATTTCCGTGGAAGATCCGCGAGCTGCTTCCGAAAGTGCTGCTGGCAGGGGAAGATGCGGGAAGCCTGACGGAAGAAGGCGCAAAACTCCTCGATCCGACAGGCGCGCTTGAGGCAGGCATTCCGATGTGTCCGCCGGAAGGAGATGCAGGAACCGGCATGACAGCGACCAACAGCGTTGCTGTCCGCACTGGAAATGTTTCGGCAGGAACAAGCGTATTTGCCATGGCGGTTCTGGAGAAAGATCTGACAAAGCCGTATGAAGAAATCGACCTGGTGACAACCCCGGCGGGAGACCTGGTTGCCATGGTGCACTGCAATAACTGTACATCTGATCTCAACGCGTGGGTCGGACTGTTTAAAGAGTTCGCGGAATGCTTCGGCATGGAAGTCGATATGAACCAGATCTTCGGGACGCTGTACAACAAAGCGCTGGAGGGAGATCCGGACTGCGGCGGACTGCTGGCGTACAATTATTTTTCCGGTGAGCACATTACAGGATTTGACGAGGGAAGACCTCTGTTCGTCCGCTCCCCGGAAAGCCGGTTTAACCTTGCAAACTTCATGAGAGTTCATCTGTATACTTCACTTGGCGCTCTGAAGACCGGAATGGATATCCTTCTGAAGAAAGAGAATGTGAAGCTGGACCGCATGATGGGACACGGCGGTCTGTTCAAGACAAAGGGTGTGGGGCAGCGTATCCTTGCAGGAGCGATCAACACTCCGGTTTATGTCATGGAAACAGCAGGAGAAGGCGGTGCCTGGGGAATTGCCCTTCTGGCAGACTATCTTGTGCATAAAGAAGAGGGAGAAAATCTGACCGATTACCTCAACAATAAGGTATTCCATGATGCAGAAGGAGCCGGCATGGATCCGGTCCCGGAAGACGTGGAAGGATATGAGAAATTCATGGAGCGGTACACCGGCGGGCTTGTCATCGAGCGGGCAGCTGTGGACGCGAAGATCTGAGGCGGATGAAATAAGCCCGGCGGGGGAGCTGCATCATGCGGTATTGAAAACAGCTCCCACAGGGCTGCATCATACGCTTTCAAAATCAACTCCCGCAGGAACCGGCTCATTGGGCCTCGGGTTCCACATAAAAAATGATTTTCGTGATGTACTCATTTTCATCATGAGAAGTAATATAATCATTAATGCAGAATTCATAAGAGTCAGATACGATTTTCAGAGAATTCGTTTTGCAGTAATCTAAAAGCTTTCGGTAGGAACGCCCGATGGAGAGATAATCTCCCACGTGGTATATGCTGACGCATCGTCCTGCCGGAAGTTTTTTGATATTGGGAACCTTTTCTGTTTCCTCGATAGGCAGGAAGGCAAAAGAGGCTTCTGTATAACGTCCGTCCAGAATGCGGCTGAAAGGCACGATCACCCCGCACTGGAAAAAGATCGGCAGGTGCTTCTGAAAGGAATCCGCAAAACATTTTTTCGTAGCAATACTGATTTCCCTTAGAGAATAAGGCTCTTCCACCTCTCGAAAAAGAATGTGCCGTGCGTCCAGGTCTTCCTCAATAACGGTATTGTCATTTCTGCGGTACTTTTCTGAAGCCTCCATCTGATCACAGCGATGCGCGACACGGCTGCGGATCAGGCGCAGTTCCTCGATCTGCTGATCGATAACTGTCAGCTGTTTCCTCAGCGCAATCAGGCTGCTGTCAATGTTATAGTGCTCCATGTGCTCTTTGATTTCGCTCAGGGAGAAGCCGATTTTCTTCATAATCAGAATTGTGTCCAGATAATCGATCTGGCTGGCGCTGTAATAACGGTATCCGTTGTGCGGATCAACATAAGCGGGATGAAACAGCCCGATCTTGTCGTAAAAAATCAGAGTCTGTTTTGAGATTTTCTGGTATTTTGAAACTTCGCCGATAGAAAACAGATTTTCCATACAATCCCCCTTGACATTATAGTAACTATATTGTTTATTATATCTCTTTGTAAAGTTAAAATACAAGGAGAGAAATTACTTTATGTCAGCAAGATTTATGTCATCAGAAAAACGAACAGCCTTATTTGAAAGAATACTCAGCGGATTGTCCTGGAAGAGAATTATGTTTATTATTATCGGAGCGATGATCTGCTCTTTCGGAATTCATAACATACATCAGCAGACGGGGATTACTGAGGGCGGTGTGATCGGACTGATGCTTTTTATAGAACACTGGATTGGGATTTCCCCGGCGCTCATCACGCCTGTGCTGGACGCAGCCTGCTATCTGCTCGCGTTTAAATATCTGGGAGGAAGATTCATAAAGATATCTGCAATCTCAACATTAAGTGTATCCTTTTTCTATAAAGTGTGGGAGCAGTTCCCGCACATGCTTCCGGATCTGTCGGCATATCCGCTGGCAGCAGCGGTTCTCGGCGGTATCTTTGTCGGAGTGGGTGTCGGTCTGATTATACGGCAGGGCGGATCAAGCGGGGGAGATGACGCGCTGGCGCTTACGATTTCCCATGTCACTCATATGCGGCTGGCACGCGCCTACTTATTCACAGATCTGGTTGTGCTGGGGCTGTCGCTGAGCTATATTCCTGTTTCGAGGATTATATTCTCTGTGATTACAGTGACGATTTCGTCATTCCTGATTGATCGGATACAGGATTTTGGAAGAAGGAAATCTGAGTTTGTCTGATTCTTCCGAGCAGGAAAATCGTTCGAGAACCGCGGAATAAAGTTTGTAAAGCCGTATTCAAAGGGGAGGGGCATTGTCTTTTGCTCCGCTCCATGGAGTAAGAAAAACTAAGGG
>DXGZ01000063.1 GCA_019113645.1 Candidatus Mediterraneibacter vanvlietii
ACTTCTTAGTTGCCCTTATTCCCCGGAGCGGAACCCCGAACATATCCTCACTCTCTGCAGAATACGTCTTAAAAAACATCTCTGTTTTCGTACGTTCAGCCAATGAAGGTAGTGAACAAAATAGCGGAACCTTTACTGGGAGATCGCTTTCTTCGGGCAGGCTTCCGCACAGATCCCGCACTCCACGCATTTCTCTTCATCCAGCACCCATGTCTTTTCTTTCCGGTCCACAGCTATCGCTTCCTGGGGACATTTCTTCGCGCAAAGCGTACAGTAGACGCATTTTTCCGGATCCATCACGGGTTTTCCTGTCCCGGATCTCCCGGTCGCTCCGGATGCACCCGCAGCGCCATCTGCCATATTGACAGACTGTGGTTTTTCTTCCTGCGGTTTTGTGAATGTCTCGCTTGTCTTTGCCACATCCGGCTGCGTGTATCCCGTTTCCATTGTCAGACATTTTTTCGGGCATACATTCACGCAGCTGCCGCACTGCACACAGTCAAAACGGCTGATGGTCCACGTTCCCGCCTTGCGGTCTACCTGAATTGCCTGGGACGGGCAGGAACGCATGCACAGACCGCATGTAATGCAGTCCTCTATCGTAATCTCCACATGGCCGCGCATCCGTTCCGGGTATTTTACAGGCTCATAGGGATATCCCACTGTTGCCGGTTTCCGGAACAGGTTTTTCAGAACTCTCCCGGTCAGTGTAAATAATCTTGTCTTTTCCATATTACCAGCTCCTTTATAAAAGGCTGACTCTCGCGGTCCGCCTCACTGCTCTATCTCTCAGTACAGCTCACACACGGATCAATCGTCAGAATCAAAAGCGGCACATCCGCCAGCTGACACCCTTTTAACATCTCGACCATGGGCGGAATGTTGCTTGTAGTCGGAGTCCGCAGGCGGAACCGGTCGAGATATTTTGTCCCGTTTCCCTTGATATAGTAGATTGCTTCTCCGCGTGGCTGTTCAATCCTCACAAAGTACTCTCCCGATGGATTGCCTTTCACCGGCACGCTGACCGGTCCTTCCGGGATCTTCCCGATAGCCTCCCTGATCAGGTCAAAAGACTGCAGCAGTTCTTTCAGCCGCACCTCGCAGCGCGCGTAAGAAT
Source organism: Candidatus Mediterraneibacter vanvlietii (assembly GCA_019113645.1). Classification (GTDB taxonomy): domain Bacteria; phylum Bacillota; class Clostridia; order Lachnospirales; family Lachnospiraceae; genus Mediterraneibacter; species Mediterraneibacter vanvlietii. The sequence goes on from DXGZ01000063.1 coordinate 1,118, forward strand.
CACACTCTGTGGAAATAATCGGTTCTACGCTCAGATCACCGTACGCCGCATAACCGAGCATCCGCACGTCATACGGCTCACCGCTGGCGCGCAGCATGGGACCCACAGCCCCCATAGAAATGGCATCCTCCCGTTTCAGGATACCAGTCCCTTTCAGACGGCTTTGTACCGTATAGTCCTGAAGGAACGTATCGATAATCGGCTTCATTTCCTTTTGCAGATCATCCACTGCATGAAGCACATCATTTAACATGGTACTGTCCATATCCTTCTGAACACCGCCTACCTGATTAACAGAATGGATAATCCTTCCTCCTGTTGTCTCGTCAAACATATCCAGAATTTTCTCTCTCAGACGCCAGCTTTCCATAAACAGACTTTCAAAGCCCATAGCGTCCGCCAAAAGCCCCAGCCAGAGCAGATGGCTGTGCACACGGCTCATCTCGATCCAGATCGTCCGCAGATATTTCGCCCGGTCCGACACTTCAATCCCCATCACGTTTTCTACCGCCATGCAGTAGCCCAGACCATGGCCGCAGCTGCAGATCCCGCAGATCCGCTCCGCAATATACGCATACTGTTTGTAATCTCTTTTTTCCACCAGCTTCTCAAGTCCTCTGTGAACGTAGCCGATACTCGGAACAGCGCCCACCACGGTCTCGTCCTCCAGCACAAGATCCAGATGAACCGGCTCCGGCAGGACAGGATGCTGAGGCCCGAAAGGCACAATACTTCTTTTTGCCATATTTTCTACTCCTTTACCTTAAATGGTGCCGTCTCGTCAATCCGGTATAACTTGTCGTGATAATCCGGCTCAATGTGTCTGATCTTCACTCCAAACAGCTCTTCCGCTTCATTTTCCTGAATAAACGCACACGGATAAATATGTGTAATGCTTGCTATTTCCTGATCTTCCTCCACTTCCAGCCGCAGAGTAATCATATCGTAATTTTTGCTGAACGAATAACTCATCTCGTATCCTCCGCTGACAGATACCGCGCAGATCTGAACCAGCCTCCAGTTTTCTGCCTTCATTGCCAGCACAGCCGGATAAAAATCATTAAGTGAAATTTTTCGGATTTCATTTCTGGCCTCCATCAATGATCACCTCCGCCATTCTTTATCGCCGCCTGCTTCTCATCCAGAATCTGCAGCGCTTTTACCACACCGTCTATGATCGATTCAGGACGTGCTGCACATCCTGGCACATAAACGTCTACCGGGATCACTGTATCGATCCCGCCTTTGATATTGTAACATTCTTTGAACACTCCGCCTGTACAGGCACAGATTCCCACTGCCACCACAACTTTCGGCTCAGGCATCTGTCCGTAGATCTGTTTCACTACACTCTCCGTCTGGCTGTTCACCCCGCCGGTAATCAGCAGGATATCCGCCTGAAACGGATCGCCCGTATTGATAATTCCAAACCGCTCGATATCATATTTAGGCGTCAGGCAGTCGAGAACTTCAATGTCACAGCCATTGCAGCTGCTCGCGTCATAGTGCAGCAGCCACGGTGATTTCGATACTTTGCTCATCATACCACCTCCGCTTACTTAATCAACATCAGAATCAATATGTTTACGCCTCCGGCCACCAGAGTTACAACCCAGCAGCCATAGAGCAGCGTCTTCCATTTCACACGGGCACTGACATTATCCCACAGCGTTTCCAGGAAGAAGATGACGCCGCAGACCAGGAGCGCGGCAATCCAACTCCACCACGTACTGTTTACAAAGAACAGGAAAAATATGCCAAACAGCAGAACCATCTCGTAATACTCTGCTATATTCATAATCGCCAGTGTCGTTCCGGACATTTCCGTTGTGATTCCCTTAACCATCTCCTGGTGGGCATGGTGGCTTGTAGACAGATCAAAAGGCGATTTTCTGAACTTGATCGCCGTTGTAAACATAAACCCGACCAGAAGTCCCGGCATCCACACAACTGCGCTGACCGGCGCCTGAATAATATCTCCCACATGGAAGGAACCCGTTGTCAGATAGAACCCTACAGCTACCAGAAGAGTCAGCGGTTCATAAGCCATCATCTGAAGCATCTCCCTGCTGGCTCCCATATTCGCGTAAGGTGACGAGTCGCTGGACGCTGCCATAATCAGGAACATGTCCGCTGTACTTAAGATAAACAGCACCATCAGAAGATCCGCTCCCGCAAACAGCATGGATCCGGCAATCATAAGAATTACAAGGTAACTCATATTCAGAAGAAGCTGTACATTATTTACCGCAATCATCTGTTTTGAAAACAGCTTTCCCAGATCATAGAAAGGCTGAAGCAGTCCCGGGCCTTTTCTCCTCTGCATTCTGGCGCTTATAATACGGTCCACACCATCCAGAAGTCCGCCGATAAACGGCGCCAGAAGAAGGTATGCGATAACAAAAATTATATTCATCATACTGCGCCTCCAATCACGATACAAAATCCGATAATGAGCATCGCGGACGCCAGAATAATGGACGGGATTCTCAGGTGCCGCCTTCCGAACTCAAACCGCAGATACCAGTTGCTCAGATACAGATGTTCCTTCTCTCCATAGCTGTTCATAAAGTACCGGTTATCCCCCTCGTTAATTCCGTTCATATAGATCGGAACCAGCTCCCGATGCGATCTTCGGCTGATAAAGAACATGACAACAGGAACGATAAAAATGGAAATCAGCATCACAGCCATCGTTGTCAGCACACTCATGGAAAGTACGTCCGTCGAGTTGCCGAACAGTTCCCGTACAATCGGATTCACTACCCAGATCGCTACCAGCGGCAGGCACAGACAGAGCAGAAGCATAACCGCCGCATGGAAGAACATAGACGCATATTCATCTTTTCTTGTCACATCTTTCACCGTTTCCCTCGGAATATGGTAGCAGAGAAGCTTCGCCAGCCATTTTGTCCAGTAGAACATGGTCGTGGCACTTCCGTAGGCAATGAAAAGCACCAGCACAAAGTTGCCTGAATCAACAAACGCTTTCAAAGCCACCCACTTGGAGATCAGCATCCCAAACGGCGCCAGATACATGCCCGCGATGCCGATTCCCATTATGTATGCCAGTTTCGGAACCCTTATGATCAGACCGTGCATGTCCTCAATGTCTCGGGAGCCCAGCGTATTCTCCGTCGCTCCCACAGACTGGAACAGCATGGATTTGCTGACCGAGTGAAAGATCATCAGGAAGACAGCCGCCCACACGGTCTCCTCCACACCAATGCCGGCGCATCCGACGATCAGTCCCAGGTTGGAAATCGTGGAGAACGCCAGCACCTTCTTTCCGTCATTCTGAGCGATCGCCATCATACTTGCCGCAATAAAGGTAAATCCTCCGATACTGGAAACAAGGATACCTGTCAGATTTCCTTCAAACGCCGGAGAAATCCGGATCAGCAGGTACACTCCCGCCTTGACCATCGTGGCACTGTGCAGCAGCGCGCTGGAAGGTGTCGGAGCAACCATTGCCCCCAGCAGCCACGTGGAAAACGGCAGCTGTGCTGATTTCGTCAGCCCCGCAAGCGCCAGACAAATCAGAGGCAGTTCTCCCCCCACACTAAGCACATCAAGAAGAAATTCCAGGACGAAAAGCTCCCCCTGGTGGACAAGGTGCTGGAGCTGGACGCCGAAAACCGCAAGACCATCCAGGAGGCCCAGGACCTCCGCACCGCCCGGAACACCAAGAGCAAGCAGGTGGGCATCCTGATGGGCCAGTCCAAGAAGGACCCCTCCAAGCTTCAGGAGGCCGAGGCTCTGAAGGCCGAGGTCAAGGCCGACGCCGACCGCCTGGCCTATCTGGAGGGCCGGGAGGACGAGCTGGCCAAGGAGATCCACAAGATCATGCTGGTCATCCCCCAGATCATCGACCCCTCCGTGCCCATCGGCCCCGACGACTCCGCCAACGTGGAGGTGGAGCGGTTCGGAGAGCCCGTGGTGCCCGACTTCCCCATCC
>DXGZ01000064.1 GCA_019113645.1 Candidatus Mediterraneibacter vanvlietii
TCACGGTTTCCAATATCCAGTTGGGAAACGTTGTTTCGGACACCTTCGGCAAATCTGCTCAGGCAATACTGGATAAGATTTTAGAAAACCCTGAAGATACTTCCTTTGACCTTGAACCCCTTGTTTTCAAAAGTTTGAAAAAGAAACTTCCCGAACTGCGTGACGCTATTGACGGCTATATCACACCGGAACAAGCGGGAAAACTCAAGATAATCAAGGCTCATTATGAAAGCCTTGAATCCCGGAAAGCAGAGCTTGAAGAACTCATTCTTGCGCTCGCCGCTCCCTATCAGCAGGAACTTGCCATTCTTCAAACCGCTCCTGGTATCCGCAGTAACTTCACTGCCATCGGAATCATTTCCGAAATCGGTACCAATATGGAGGCTTTTCCTTCGGCGAAACACTTATGCTCATGGGCTGGTCTTACTCCGACCAACAATGAAAGCGCAGGGAAGAAAAAATCTGTCCGGGTTTCCAAAGCCGGATGCTATATCAAGCCGCTTTTAGTACAGTGCGCAAACGCTGTTGTGAAAAGCTCAAAGCATCCTGAAATGCGTAACCGTTATCTCCGTCTCAAAAAGCGTCGCGGTCACAAGAAAGCAATCATTGCCATAGCAAGAATGCTTCTTACTGCATTATACCACATGCTAAAGAACGGTGAAAACTATAATGCAGAACTTTACAGGAAATCAGACCTGCCGCCAGTTGACCGTGAAATTACGGTAGAACAGGCAATCCTTATCGCAAGAAATCAGGGTTATAAAATCAAGTCAGCAACCGCATAACCTCAACTTCTCAATATTCAATTTTTAAAGCTGCCACCGAAAGATGGCTTATTTGTCGTGTGCTTAAGGTAATGGATACCCTCTACTTCTCATTTTCAATCTTCCCTTCCTATGAAAACACCTCGTAATTTCCATCTTCTAATTTTTTATCTGTCCCTGTGCAATCAGTTTATTCAAAACTGCATGTTCACTTCCAAGCTGATAGACTTGAATCATATTACCTTTATTTTATATTACCTTAAACATAAGATTATTTCCTCCTGCTAATTTTCTTAATTAAAATATAATAAGAATAGCCTGATATCATTAGTTTCATTATACCCCTTGGCATATATGCTGGACAATGAAAAAAATGATGCCAGGTCTTTCTCATTCAGGTATTACGATTATCTTAATATCTTCAATATCTCCCGACAGTCTTACTTTCTTCCCTTTATATTTCCCAATATTACGGTCGTATAGACGCCGTTGTCAACGCTTCTCTAACAAGATCCTTTACACCACGTGCTCCGTAGTTGCTATGCTGTTCTTTCAGTTGCACCATTAATGTCTCATCCATATGTTCCAATTCCATTCCGTAATTCTGTAATTCTTGTATGACAAACTTGCATACAATATCGGTGAGAGCATCAATGGAAGATTCTGAAATGCAATGCAATTTGTAATCTTCCCTGCTATTTCTGGATATCCACAAGACTTTGCCAATGTATCTCTGCAAATTTCTTTTTTCGGAATAGAGATGCTCCGTTATAAACTTTCATATCTATCGGAATGTTGCTTGTAATGATAAAAATCACATAACTCAGATCAATAACTGGCGAATTATCTGTCAACCTGACAACACCACTTCTGAAACACTCCATTAGGCCTGTCCAGAAACAATCTGTCACCTTCTCAATCTCATTCAGCAGATAAACCTGATATGCATTAGATCTGACTGGTTCAAATATTGTTGGAGCGCCATATCCTACGTAAGACGAAGGTACGCCAAAGAATCAATTCAATGAATATTCACCGACAAACTCATTCAATGCAATCTACTGAACCCCCATACTTTTTCCCTGTAAGTCGTTCCAAGCGTCCAAAATAAATGTTCTAAAAGAAATTCCGATTTTGTAAGCGTATTGTTCCTCTTCATATCGTATTTTCACCAATCATTTAAATTTATTGAACACAACATAAATCATTTTTTGTCATCAAATGCTGCCCTATCTATTTTCTTTTGCAAACACATTCTGCCATCTGCAGGCAATTTCATCATCCGGAGGTATTTATCAGGGCGAAAACAATTTTTTGAAAATTCTAATCCTCAGATGTGGTGCCGAAAAGTTCATCGAAACGCTTCTCGAGCTCCTTCTGCAAATCATATTCTTCCTGTCTTGTCATATTATGAACCTGATTGCTCTGTGTCCCCTGCCTACTTCTACCATTGTCAGTCTCCTCTGATGGCAGTCGTATACTCTTCAGAAATTCTAAACGCTTATTACCCTTCATTACACTCCCCGCTTTCCCTGCGATATAATCCATTCGTCTTTGTTAATCTCATATTGATTCTAACGCGTAGCCTGAGATAGCTCTTTCTCAACATGTTTCTCATAGGCCGCCGTTATTTTCTTATACATCTCGTTCTGGAAGATGTTATATCTCTTTGTAAAGATCGGCTTCATGCCACGCCGGAAGATAATTTCCGATCCGATTGGCATGTACAGAACGTCCTCCAGAGGTCTATTCGCTCTCACTGAAATGCTCCTTCCTGTATCAAGATCCATAGATCCCAGAAACACGATTGTATCGAAGTTATTGATGATGGTGGTCGCCTTCTCGCTGCCATAAAGGGAGCTTAACTGCGACTCTGACTGGATCAGCGCTGTGACAGACAGACCCTTCTCTCGGAAAATGGACACATACTGATCGAACATATTCACGGGACAGCCAGTGGCGAAATCATCGGCAAGAACATCTACAGGTATCGGCAGCTTTCCGTCTGCCTGGTCTTCCGCAAACTCAAACAGTTCCTTAAACACTGTTCCATAGAAGGAGGAGATGAAGCTGTTCAGCGAAGAATTAACCGGGCTGGTTGTTATAAAAAGTACCGTCTTTTCAGAAGCCAGCTTTTCAAAATCCACCATCTTTTTCATGCGAAACATTTCCTTCAGTTCCGGAGTGAAGATAGAATCGATTGTAGTGTTCAACGCTGAAAAAATACAACTGGCTGTCTTGATAGGAAGCTGTTTGAATGATTTCCAGCAGGACACAGCAAAGGACGACGGGGCTTTCTCTGCGAGATACTCAAACTTCCTGTCATAGTTCGTGGTAATAACACCGTTTCTCTCCTCAAAAGCCAACTTGTTGTGGAACTCCAGCACATCTGCGAATGTAGGGTTGTCCTTTGTCTGCAATATGTAGCATATCTCCGCACTGAAAAGACTTGTTGCACCGTCATCCCAGTACGGATCAGCATTTGACTGAGCCTTCAGAGGATTGGCCAGAACGATACTACGAGCCAGGAAGGTGATGTCGTTATAAGAACCAATGTGCATCAATGGATCGTACCCACAATTGCCCTCGCTAGGATACACAAAATTCAGATCCAGAACCTTATAACCTCGCTTCTTCATCACCATAGAGTACTTCTTCACAATTCTGCGTTTCGTTGCCGTGGCAATGAGACTCTTGTTGAATGTCTCCAGAATACGAGGTTCCATGATACTGACCGTCTTTCCACAGCCGGAAGTACCGATCACGAGGATATTATTGTTCAGTCCGGTCTTCTGTGAATCCGAACTGAAGATACAGTTCTCACCGTCTCCAAGAATCAGTCTGTCGGTATCGCTGCCATCGCCGGATTTCAAAAGCATCATCTCGTCAAAAGAGATATCGTTTACATTCATCTGTCCATCGTTATTGATCATGCACGACCCTCCATCATTTCCTTAAAGTTTCTAATGCCATCCGCAAGTCCCATCTCAACCGCTTCCTGAGCTGAGAAGTAATGATCATAGGATGTCAGTTCATCCATCTCTTCTTCCGTCTTGCCGGTATGGAAGGCCAAAAGTTTGTTTATCATGGTCTTCGTCTCCAGCAGACTTTCGGAAATGGATTTGATAGAGGATGCATTGCCGCCAATCTTGCCACCAAGCAATGGTTCATGGAGCATAAGCTTGCTGTGCGGAAGCATGTATCGCTCTTTCCCACAGGTAAACAAAACTGCCCCCATACTGTAAGCACATCCACTGCAGAAGGTACGGACAGGAGATGTGGATCCAACAATGGCATCATAGATGAGTAAGCCATTATCGATCTCCCCTCCCGGAGAATTAATAAACACCGAGATTGGTGCCTTATCATCCTCTAGGTTCAGGAGCATCATCTGCTTGAAGAAATCCATTGCGCTGTCAGCGTTGATCTCACCAGTGATAAATAACCAGCGGTCACTCATCAATTTGGATTCAATCGCAACCGTCTGAACACCGCTGCTGCTCTTCAATAATATTGGTGTACTCATCATGCCTCATCCCCTTTCGTGGCAAAAAGATTCGGACGGATGCCTTCCGGCCTATCATAATGACAGTCATCTTCTTCCAGAAACTGCTTAACAACATTAACAATTTCATCTGAATATCCTTCTCTACTCATAACTTGTTCTCCCTTCCCGGGAGACCCGAAGGCCTCCCTATGCGCTCCTTCCAATGTCTGTAATCATCTGTCGCTCCGGTAGGCTATACCAGGTACGGTTTCCCGCCTCATCCAGTTTATACAGGTTCTGCAATGTCTGCCGGACATAAAACAAATCCTCTGTATACAGCAGACTGTCTGTCTCACTGATCAGACCTCTGCTGCGAAGATACCGATCGATCTTTACGCAGTGCTCATAGTTCTCGCCACAGATGACAAGCTGTGGCACTGCCTCGTGCCCGTAATAGTTGTTTTCACGATAACGGCTGTCATGGATCAGGGTGTAGTAGCGATTCACCTTGTCTGCCAGCTTGCGCATCGCGTGAGGTGTGGATCTGACCACCTCATACAGGAGGATTGACTCCTCATCCAACTGAATATTTGCAGCTGTCCGAATGATACAGCCATCTGTAATCGGAGGTTCCTGTACAGGACGCATCGTCTCCATGATTCCGAAGCGCTCACATGCCACCCCATTCATCAGACCGGCAAGAGAGATCATATTGCCCACAAGAATGCGTTTGATATCCTCTGCTGTGTCAAATGCATCCAGTTCCTGCTTCTTCATATTGCTTAGGTATCTATTCCCCTTATGGAAGAGTACGCCTCTGTGACGGGCAATCAGAAAACCTTTATAATCCAGGTCGTATACCTTCAGTCCTCTTTCTGCCTCCGGAGCCTTCAGCTCATACTCGCGAATGACCCTCAGCTTCATCATCTTGTTCAGTCGATTGCGAACGCCGTGTCTCTGGACTGTGAAACCACGGAGTCCTACAAACTGGTATATCTGTAAAGAGCTTAAATACTTGCTGCGTCCCAGTTCCTCAACCAAGGCATAGTCGACCGCGTCAAAGGACTCTTCTATTTCTTCAACAGGCGCCCCATTGAAAGGCAGCACCGTCATAAAGACTTCTTCTCCCTCGCGGGCCGCATATACCGGAATATCCGGTATATGATCCGCTCTGAAACCAAAATCAAAAGCTCTGTTGCTGTAATTCACAGTGTCATTGAACTTTTCCATCTTCTTCATTCTGCACCGCTCCTTTCACGCTGCAAGGTCGTTCATGACCATCTTCGTTACCTTCTCCTGAAGAGTATTTCCTGACAGATTGCACACATAGTAATTACAGAAGTACTCGATACATTCCGCCTTGCTGTCTGAGATATAGGCATCTACCAGGAGCAGACGGTCTGGGACGATGTTATAGTTCACTCCCAACTCAGCAAAACTACCCCAATCAGAGAAGCATTTACCACTCTTGCATTCCACAATGTACCAAATTCCGTTGAAATGAAAAGCAATATCGAACTCATTTTTCAGCTTGCCTTCACTGTCTGCCACACGGACATTCCGGTAAATCTCATATTCTGCTTTATATTTCACCGACAGTTTCTGCAGTACGCCCTTGATTGTCTGATAAACCGCAAGCTCCAAATACTGTCCTGTAAGGAACATCTGTGCCTTTGGCATCACAACCAGTGATCCATTGAGAGACTGGAACGCCGGGAAGTAACGGACATTGCTGACCAGTCCGGCCATATCCTGAAACAGAGAAATAATCTGCTTCTTCTCCGCATCACTTTTGCCCGCCAGTGACAGACGGAAGTCTTTCTGTCCGCGGATGTAAAACTGGCGAAGCTCATGCAGCAGATCCTTGATGAGATCATTGTTCTTCATCATTTTGATTGCCAGCTGTCCAACTGCCTCCGATATCTTTTCATCACTGCCGACCGACTCGATCATGATGTTCTGTATACCGTCGATCAGGTCGCGAAGACCATTGCCATGTGTGTCAGCTGCTGGAACCGAAGCCTCCACTACTGACATCAAAGGTCTAATCTCTGGAGCCACATTGCCATTCACCGCACAAAGCGCTTTTGCTTTCACCATATGAAGTATTCCTCCTCTCCGAAGAGATAGCTACCTTCCTTTGCTACTATAGTCTCTCATAGTACTTCTGTTTCATAATCCGATGGGTTTCTCTTTGAAAGAAGCTTGTACCTATTCGCTTAAAATTTCCTTTGCTGTATCGCTCGATGCATCCAGCAGCACTACCTTTCGGTTCCCTGATGCAATGCTGCCTTCGTAACCGGCACCATATACATGCCATGGATCGCTGGATCCGAGCCCCACAGTAACAATACGAGACTCATCAACTCCAAACTGGATCAGCGTATTCCTGACTGCATCCGCCCTTTCCTGCGAAAGTGTCATGGTGTAATCGCTGTCTTCATCCCCTGCCGTGGTACCGGCGAGCAGGACCGTGATCTGCTCATGTTCGATGAGGTAATCCGCGATTGGCTGGATTGTCGCCACCGCCTCCTCTTCGTTCAGATATGTGGATTTATCCGGTACAAAGGATACCTGCTCTTCAGTAAGCATGACCGGCTCCTCCAGAACGGTCTCATCTTCCGTATCAAACATCGTTTCTTCAAAGCCTATAGGGGTTTCCATTGGGAGATCTACTGTGTCTACCGCAGGATAAGATACCTCTGTATCCACCGGATTCGCCATGATGTCATTGTAAACAAATGTCCCACCGCCACGCTCTACAATACCACTCCAGATTTCCTGCAGACGCTTTCTCTGTGTCTGCGAAAGATTCTCCTGCGGAGAAGCCACATCGCCCATCTGCTGCCAGACTACAGTAATGCCAGTAAAATCCGGAATCTCATTCTTCTCTTCCAGCTGATCCAATACAGCCTCCGGCTCAACAGAGAGGAGATTATTCTGGAAGTTGAGTGTTCCCTGTGTGGAAAGTCCTGTTCCGATGACGACGATGGTCTTGGAATCATAACCCTCCAGCGAGGACAAGGATCGTACCGCCATTCTCAGACCTTCCAGATAATCCACCTGGGCATCGTTGGCAACCTGACTCTCCATATAGGCAATCAGATTCGTCGCCTTTGCACGGGCATCTGTCTTCAATTTCTCTTTGGATGCTTTCTTATACTGTGCATCGATATCATAGCTGTCTGCCACAACCATCTCCGGCTTACCGTCAACCACCACTACTGAAATGTAACCATATTCGAGAATCGTATCATAGATGGTATCCTGTACCAGTGGAGAACTCATATTGAGCCCCTGTGAATTGGCTGTTGGCGCGATAGCGTAACATACTGCATTCATGCCGGATGTCTCTTCTGCAGAAGTCCGGTTTCCGCAGCCGGTAAGACCAACTGTAGAAACTGCCAGACAAATGGTTGTAAATAATACTGTAAATCTCTTTTTCATAGTGCGTCTCCTCCTTATGCAGTAGCTTTGTCAGCGGGGATCATGGTTGTATATTTTGTTTCTTTTTCTGCTGGTACACCCATCTCAGAAGTTGCCACAGCCGGTGCGTCAGTGGCAGCCTGCGTGTTCAGCAACCCCAGTTCCTTATCCAGTCTGGCCAAGATAGCCTCACAGATAGATTCGGAAAGTACGTTATTGGATGTCGGGTTGCCAAGCTGTTCCTTTAAACGTTCTCTGACATAATCGCAATATCCGATTACCTGGGCTTTATGCATCATCTGCATTTCCTGATACTTAACCTCATCCTCCATCTCGAGATTCTCCGCAAAGTCCGGTTCAGCATCATAGTCATCCAGAATAGCATCAAAACGTCTGACTTCATCTCTGGTATCTTCCATCATCTCTGCTATGCGCTGCTTTTTGATCTTCATCGGATTATATGTAATAAAGCTGATCATGCAGCTGCCGAGAGAAGTCACCACAGGAATACCCATACCAAAGATGGTAAGCGCAATTGCCGTGGCATCGATGCCGGTTTCTGCCGTCTCCTGGGTAACCGTACCCATATAACTTGTTGCCGTGCTGACCGTAGATGGTGAGATCAGATCAATGGTCATGATACGAAGCGCAATGTTCATGGCAAATGCCAAGCCACAGACAACCAGAGCCATGATCAGTACAAACTTGTCTTTTGTGATTCCCTGCCGCAGGCGCTTATACTGAATGCCGATAAAAATCGGAACGATATCAAAGCCGAACAGGAAACCGGCAATCTGTACCACGAGCATCATCGGGCTGTCATAAGAGATTCCACTGAACAGACTGTAGAATACAACACCGTCTACAGTCGCACAGAAGGCCATAATCAGATACGGCACAATACTGTTATCGAATGGAGTATCCGCCTTAAAGCGTTTGCGATTGTTATGACGAAGGCATTCGTTCGTAATCTCGCCTGTTTTTCTGTCTACCGAGTAGATCTCTTTATTTTTTTTACTCATAATGCTTAACCCTCCTCTACTGTTGCTATCTTGCTACATACTTCTTCATATTCCTGTTCCAAGCGTTCCAGTTCATTCTTGCGCTCGTCACGGATCCTTTCGAAATCCGCGCGGTCGGAAACCCTGCGGGCAACCAGACGACGGTTCATATCCTTGTGGTTAAGACGCTGAATATTCAAATACGGCACCGACTTTCTGTACGGTCCAAAAATGATATTGTCGAGCATATCGCCGTTACCATCGTCCACGTCCCCGGCAAACAAAGCCTCCAGATGCCTGTCGATCTTCGGCTTCATCTCTTCCTCGCTGAGCCCGGGATAAAGTCTGTAATCTGTGGAACGATAGGACTCAAACAGACACTGTATACGGCGCTTGAAATCATATACAGTCACTCTGGAATCATCCATCGTATTGAACTGAGCCTGCTTCTTCTTTCTTCCGAACATTTACGCCACCTCCTTTTCTGCTGCCTCATCCTGAATCGCATCACGGATCGCAGCCGCACGCTTCATCAGTACCTTATGTAGGCTAAGATATGCTTCCTCCGCCTCATCCTCCAGTTCTATTACCGGTACAACTGGCATGGATGCGCCATCCGGATGACGTCTCAACGCAGAATTCCAGTACACATCAAGGCGCATCAGGATGTGATCTCGAACACGATGGCAGATCAGACGGGTCGTGTTGTCATCCTCGACCAGCTTGCTGTGCAGAGCTGAAAACGCCTCTTCTGCATTTTTCAGCTCCTGCTCCAGATCTGCTACCTTTTTCTTTACCGGAGCCAACTTCTTTTCCTTCTCAGCTTTACGTCTTGCCCGGATCTGAGCATCCGTCAGATTATCCTCGCCCTTCTTGCGGGCAAATTCCGAATCATTCTCCCTTGTAGCAACAACGGCAAGATCCGCTTTTGCCATCTCCAGAAGTCCCTTCTTCTGGCTAATACCGTCCATTAATTCCTCCAGACGGGCATACTCTCCTTCATTCTCAATCTGGAGACTTCCCCAAGTATGACTGCAGAACTCCCCAAAGCTGTTAGCCTCTTGGTTCATAAATGGTGAATACCAATCGTTACTATCGGTCTGGCGCGGAAATCCGTTGCGACCATCACAGAAACCTCTGATATTCAGGCAAATGGCTTCAAAGGAACCAATCTTCTTTCCTTTTCCATTATTCACCTTTTTATAGCGCTGCTTACGCATCTTCTCTCTATCCACAAGTACAGCCTCCTTTCCTCTTCTGGCAGATTTGGTACTATTGATAATGTTATCTCTCATAGCAGATCACCTCCTGTCTTGCTGCTACAGTCTTTGCATTGGTTAATGAGTGCTCCAGTTCACGGAACAATGTTGTTACAACGCTTGTGAGCTTCTTGTTATACCAGGCCTTAAAGCCATAAAGCTCGCCAATAGTACGACCATGGAAGCCAAAGTACTTCTTGACCGAGAGAGAAAACGGAATCTCATAAAAGCAGGTAGCTTCCCCTCTTCTATTGCTGTTATGATAGTAGAATTCGATACTGTCACCAGTGTTATAGATGGTGATGAGGTCGGTGTTCTGGATTGCGAGTTTTGCATTGAGTTTTTTCATGGCTGTTGCCCTCCCTCTGTGCTGTAGTTTTCTTGATGATTCTATTAAATCAAATTTCGTTTATTTCAAATATTCGCATCGTAAAATGCAAGTGAAACATGGATTTCAACAAAATCCATGTCTATTCTGAAACATCTGATTTCCCAGCTTGTAATAGACGGTTTCTCTTTTTTGTTGTAAAATAATATGGAAATTATATGTGAAGTTAAAGCATTATTTGTAGATACAACAATAAGAAGGGAGCGAGAAAAAATGATTGAGTCGAATAGCATAAACTGGAAATCTTTCGAACTGTCGCCTGATAACTTTAAGCAACGTGACATCTTGGATTTATTTATCAAACCAATTTTCGCCTTAGAAGAAGCCCCTTCAAAAGGTAGATTGAGTGAACTGATCAATGGAAGAAATCCCGGATTATCCGGAAAGATATTAGAAAAGCTTGCTAGAACAACTAAAGATAAGGAAAGTGGGCAAGTATTCAATTACAAAAATTATCCTTATTTATTAACTGGTGAAAGAAAATGGAAAGAACATATGAATGAGTTTCCATACGAAAAGCAACGTTTAACAAATATAGTCCACAAACTCTGTACGAAACAATACAACATCCAAATTAAAAATGCAGATAAAACTATTTTTGATTTGTCGGAAAGGCTAAAGGAAACAAGTAAGGATGAATATAGTTTGACTTATAGGTTAGCTGTGTTATCCATACTGGCAACAACATGGCAACAATGGGAAAATCAGCGAAACGACAATTCAGACGAAAAGCACAAGGCTTTATTACTTCAACTTGCGGAGATGATATTCCCTGTTTCAACTTTAGACAGAGGCAAAAAAAACTCTGTGACTTCTAACGGAACTAATGACGATGTTGTGGATCTATATAGCAATGCCGTTGCCTTATTTGAAAAAGGCGACTATAAAGAATCTGCAGAACTTTTTACTGAAATTGTCGCAGAGCATTTAACTGCTCCATATGAAATACTGGCAAAGTCCTATACCAGTCTGATTAAATGCTATGGCATTAGCAGTATCAATATTCCAACTATTGGAACCAAAGACGAATTAACGCGTTGGGCTTTACATTATGGTTCTAACGATATCAAACCCCGATCACATGAAATTCGCCAGCGACCTCAAAAGTCCACCGCTACTGATAGTGGCTTCTATCTGTTCAATCATTTAGATAATTCAAAAGAGACTGAACAGATTATTCAGTGGATTGCAAATACAAAGCCTGATGGCTGGAAGCGCCCTAATGACTGGGATTTTAGAATTGTCAATGACCTCGATTCATTAGCTATAAAACTTTCAGAGACCCCTATCCGCTTTATCTTAATAAACAGCGATTATTCTCAAAATCTGGAAGATGCCCTTCTCATTCTAGATGACATCAAGACCTACCAGTTCTCAGACAAATGGGATTCTTCCGTATGCGAGAATATTGAGATTATCGTCCGTTGCCCTGAGGACTATGCAATTTCAATACTGGATACAGCCTGCAGCTTTTTAAACACGGAATATGCACCTGTAAAAATTTACCTTATAGATGAGAAAAAACGGAGTGCCGATTATTTATTTGCTCAACATCCGCTTTTCTATCCAATGACATTCAGTTTTAATAAAGATCGTCTCGACTCCACTGATTCATCACTTATTATCATCTCTGATAATAAAGATACACAATATGTTTCCTGGCTTATTCGAGATGCATTTTGGATGCTTCCTCACAGTTCACCTAAAATACACTCCAGAATCATTGTTCTCTCGCCCTATGCAGCAAAAATTGCGACTGAACTTGTTGCTGAATGTCCTGGATTCTCTGCATTTACAAGCATTGTAAATCCGCAATCCGGCGAAAAAGAAAGCCTGAAAAACCCAGTCAAAATCAAAATCAACGATATTGCATTCCCTCAGATGGAATTCCATACAATATCGACTAATGTACGTGCATTTCAGGCAACAATCCAAAATATCATCAAGGAAGATATCTTCCCTTATTTTGTAATTGACTCTGACTCAGATCCGAAGGCGATAACGCTCGGCAAAAAAATACGCGAAACTTTAATCCGAGAAGCCGTAATCTCGCACCAGTTAGGTAATTATTCTTCTGACGCAACTGTTATTGCAATCAGAATTAAAAAACCTGATTATGCTGGTCTGACACAGGATTTAACTGTACCGAAAGAAACGGAGCATGGTGCTTTATTCTTTAGCGATTATAAACTGATTACTTTTGGCTCTATAAAGGATATCTTCTCTTGGGATCGGTTAACCGGTGGAACAATTGAATTTATCTCACAATGTATGCATCTACAGTATTGTAGCCAATCAGATAAATATGACTTCAAAAAAGAACCCTTAACGAAAGATATTTGGTCCTACTATCATAGGCTATATAATCGCGGGTCAAGTTTTGCTGCTGCAATGTCTCTTCCATACAGGCTATTTGAAGCAGGGGTATTTCCGCTAAGATGGGTCATTTCTAACGATTACGATATCTATTGGGAAGAATCAAGTCGTCAGATACTGGCAGATAATTTTTCCAAACTACTTAAAGACGAAAAGACGAGAGAAGCGCTAATAAACCGTCTCGCCAGATATGAACACACTAGATGGTGCTGCTATATGCTTAGCATGGGCTGGCTTCCAGCCGACAAAGGTCAGACTGTCCACTATATAAATAATGGTGTTGACCGACATACCCTCCAAATTGCTAAAATGCATCCATGTATCTGTTCGTGGTCAGATTTAGAGTTGTTATATAGTGAGCTTCACTATTTATACAATGGGGCTGTAGACGTCTATGGCAAGCCAAAGATTGATGAAAGATACAAGGCTTTCGAGAGTGGAGATATCACAAAGTTCCAAAAAATAGATATTAATAATATCAAACAAACTGCTGACATTCTCAAGGCAAAACCACATCCGAGAAAACCTATTTTCATGCCAATCAGGTAAGAAAGATGACTTCGTAACAATTATCGAAAACCGGCAGGGAGAGTCCTCACCAACTCTCTCTGCCATTTACCAGCAGACCTCTATCACAGTCACAGATTCTTGGGCAGCCATCCTCCCACTAGATCCTCTGATTCCACAGCGTCTCCGTCCCCCAGAGCGTAACATTCATCTGATTTGCCCGCCCCACAGTATACGGTAGACCATGAGTACCAGTCCTTTTTATGACCGCCGTTTCCGGCGGTCGGTTTACACATTCGTTGTTTTTGTTTTGCTCCTGCAGATTTCCGGCAGCTGCTCAGACCAGGGAAGAAGTTCTTCCATAAAACGATAATCCGTATCCTCCTGATGATCCTTCATCACAGTCAGGATATATTCCAGATAGCGGAAGGGATTCAGGTGATTCGCCTTTGCTGTTTCCGTGATACTGTAGATGATCGCGCTGGACCTCGCACCGTCTATACTGTCGATCAGCTTCCATGCATGTTTGTGCAGGCAGAAGCTGCGCAGCGCCCCTTCCGTTGCGTTATTATCAAGCGGGACTTCGCCGTCATCCAGGAATACTTTTAATGCCTCTTCCTGATTGATGCAGTAGTTGACCCCTTCCAGAGTTTTCCCCTTGGTCAGGCGACCGGAAATCTGGATCTCTTTTGCCCATGCAAAGAAAGCCTCTACCAGGGGTTTGAGGTTGATCTGCCGCTGCTTTTTACGGCCATCCGGTTCCAGATCAGCGAGCTGATTATCCAGATGGTAGATTGCGCCGATCCGCTTGATCGCCTCGTAAGCGACCGTATCTTTGGCTGCCTGATGGTCTTTTTTCGGCAATGCCTTCAGGGCATCGGCGAAATACCTTCTCGCATGGGTCCAGCACCCTGCGAAAATGATCGTCTCGCTTTCCCGGTCCAGTTTCCGGTAGGCGGAGTATCCGTCACAGACAACGGTGCCTGTGAATCCTTTCAGGAATTCCCGCGGATGGTCCGCTTTCCGGGTCTTCTGGTATTCATACAGGATAATGGGGGTATCCCCATATCCCTTTCCCGTCCGGTAGACCCACATGTAACTCTTGCTGTTTGCCGGGCGTCCATCCTTTGATACCCTGACCGGAGTCTCATCGGCCTGCAGCACATGGAAATGGTACATCCTTTTATGGAGGTAATCATAAAGCGGTCCCAGATACCGGTCTGCACACTGGATCATCCAGTTTGCCATCACCTGCCGGGAGATATGGATGTCATTCCTCAGGAACTCCTGGCTGATCCGGTATAAGGGAAGTCCGTTGACATACTTGGCATTCATAATACTTGCAGCCAGGGAAGGTGTCAGGATACTGTTGCGGAGCAGTTCCTTCGGCCGGTCTGCTTTCACGATGGTCTGGTTATCCTTTCCGGCATACACTGCCACATGGTGCTCCTCGACTGTATAGACTGCCGGCTGTACCCTGACTCTTTTATAGACTTCATCCGGAAGCTGCTTCCAGCCGGCAGGGCCAAAGATCTCCTGCAGCTTTTCTTCCGGAAGAGTATGGGGGATCACTTCCACAGGAAGATCCTTAAGATCTGCCTCGCGTTTCCCTTTCTTCTTCCGGCGCGTGACCTGGATCACATCCTCTTCTGCTGGCTCGACAACATAAAGCGTCTCGGTCAAAGCTTCCGCTTCGTTAAAGATGAGTTCCAGTTCCAACTGTCCGGCGATCACGTCCAGCTTTTCGGAAGAGCGCCCATAACGATGATTGTTTGCAGATGC
>DXGZ01000013.1 GCA_019113645.1 Candidatus Mediterraneibacter vanvlietii
TCACTTTGCAGTTTGACATAGATGCGTCCTCCTTTCGCATAAATTTAGCCACTTTGTCAGGGTGGCTATGTAAAGTTCCGCAGAACGCAAAAAAGCCGACTGGCTTTGATACCAATCGGCTATGTAAAATCCTCAATATTCAGTTTTTGACCTTTGCTGCAAGCAGCTCCCGTATGTCATCTGTGTCCCACTTATCAGGGAACAGCACTGTCATTATCTGAAAAGCGTCATACAGCCCTACAATATATGCGTGGGTAGCATACTCAATATCTTGTTTATCCCGGCACTCAAGCAGACGGTTACAGACTTTCCGCTGTTCCTCCGTCAAATCCAACTGGAGATAGTTCATTTCCGCAATCCCCTCATTTTCAGAGTCCTCCTGATAGGTTGCGTCCGCTTCCAACAGTGGAGTAATCGTCTTTTCCCTCAGTGTTTCCACAGCCACCTTGAACAATTCTTTAAATTCTACGCCATCCATTATACCCTCCCGCAATCGTGTTGTACTTTGAGTTTTTTCAGCGGTGCGCCCGTAACCTTAAAAATCAGTTCATCAATGCAGTCCGCATATCTGCCTTGCGCAAGGAGTTGATTTTTCAGTTCCACAAGGCTATGTAGCAGGATTGTTCTTTCTTGGCTATCCAGATAAATGTGGAATTTCTGTTCTCTCATACGAGCCACCTCCGTTTCTTCACTCTCATTATATGTAGGAATGCAAAGCAGCTCAAATGTGCAATCTTGGTAAAAAAATAAGCGTATCACTATCTCTAATGATACGCCCTTGTTCTAAATGACTTCAAAATGCTTTAAAGCATCTTTAATTGCCTCCACTTTCTCTGCTGTCGGATGTTTTCTCGGCTGTTTCAATTCTTCTACCGCATTAGGGGCATCATACATTGGCAAGCCCAAACTTTTCTTTACCTCTGCTATATAAGCGGTATGTACTTTGAAGCCATACTTCGCTTCTATGTATTCCTTTATCATTTTGTAGGTAACTCGCTCTTTCGGCTTGTACGCCTCGGCTCTTTTAGCGATATTATCAAGTGGCACCTTGCCCTCTCCCTCGCCAAACTCCACTTTTACGCTGATTGTGCTGTCAGGTTTTTTGTGGGAAAGCAGTACAACCGTCTCCACATGCACCGTCTCACAAAACTGATCCACCGCTGTCATCTTCTCCACCCGATACCCGGCCAGCTGCATCATCTCCAGATCTCTCGCCAGGCTCGTCATCTTACACGAGATATACACGATCCGATCCACGCCATAGCTCAGAATTTTCGGCAGCGCCTTGGGATGGATCCCGTCTCTGGGCGGATCCAGCACAATCACATCCGGCTTCTCCTGGATCTGGTCAAGCACCTGAAATACATCGCCTGCTATGAATTTGCAGTTGGAAAGTCCGTTCCTTTCGGCATTTTCTTTTGCAGCCATTACCGCTTCTTCGACAATCTCCACGCCGATCACTTTCTTTGCCACCGGCGCCAGCACCTGGCTGATTGTTCCGGTTCCGCTGAAGAGGTCGAACACAGTCATATCATGGATATCTCCGATATAGTCCCGCACTGTTTCATACAGCACTTCCGCGCCCCTTGTATTCGGCTGGAAGAAGGAAAACGGCGTGATCTTGAAGTCCAGCCCGAGCAGTTTCTCATAGAAATAATCCTGTCCGTACAGCACTCTCGTCTCATCGCTCTTAACCACATCCGATAGGGAATCATTCAGGATATGGAGGATTCCCACGATCTTTCCTTCCAGTTCCAGGCCCAGCAGTTCCTCTGCGAGGGGCTGAAGGTCATGTTCTTCCTGAGTAGTTGTCACCAGATTGACCAGGATCTCCCCTGTGGTATCGCCTCGGCGAAGGAGGAGATGCCGCAGATATCCCACATGCTGCATCTTCCGATAATAGCTCACTCCCCGCTTTCTGAAATATTCCAGTACACAGGTGAGGATCCGGTTCATGTCACTGTGCACCAGCCGGCAGTCAGAAGCAGTCAGGACATCGTAGGTGCTCCCTTTCTTATGAAGACCGAGGGAGAGCGGGCCGTCCTTGTACTCATCCCCGAAAGAGAACTCCATCTTATTCCGGTAGCCGAACTCTTTCGGACTTGCCTTAACACCTTCGAAAACATACGGTCCGTCCACTGCCTCGTCCATGATTCTCCGGATCTGCCCTTCCTTCATCTCCATCTGATCCTCATAGGACATGGTCTGATACATGCAGCCCCCGCACTCCGGGAATATACTGCAGACCGGCTCTCTCGTCTCCAGAGGTGATTTTTCCAGCACTTCCATCAGCCGTCCTTCCGCTTTTCCGCGCTTGAATTTATTGATCACAAAGCGGACTTTCTGCCCGGGGATTCCGTTTTTCACCGTCACATATTTATCCTCTTCCGGCACATATACGATCCCCTTATTCGGGAAATCCACTCTCTCTATGATTCCTTCAAAAGTCTGCCCTTTTTTCATGCTTTTGCTTTCTACTCCTTTTCACTCGTGTTCCTGTCTGTTCTCCCTGACAGCAAAACAGACAGGGTGCATTTCTTTCCTACATCCTGCCTGTTATTTCCTGTTTTTATGTTTCCGGTTAATTATACCTGATCGTCTTCGCTGAAATAGTCATCAAAATCATCATCGAAATCATCTTCAAAATCTTCCAGATAATCCGGTGTGAAGAAACGATATACCGCATACGCGATTGCTGCAACCGCTGCAACTGCCCCGATGATAGCCAGTATCCAGATCACTGTATTTTTCTGTTTCTCTTCCTCATTTTTATGGAGAATTTCACTCAGTTTTGATTCAGCGATAAGCTCTTCTACTTTGCTCATAATGCACGTCCTTTCCCTGTCCCTGAGACAGCGCTTACTTTCTAATATTATAACACTAACATTTTCAGATTACTACTCATTTATGGGAAAATCTCAAAGAAACTTATCTGCAACAGTTCAGCCATGGAACTGCTCGTGAGAGAAAATCATGCTCGCATGATTTTTCGACCGGGCAGTTCCATGGGCTGAGCGCCTGTATATGAGGAAAACAGCGGCGCAGCCGTAGTAAGCACGGCAGTGCGGTTTTCCGAATGGCGCGGCTGAACTGTTACAAAATTTTTCTCTCACGAACAGCCCCATGGCTGAACTGTATTAGACAATCTTCGTCAGTTTCGCAAACATCGCGAACATTTTGCGCACTCCCGCATTGTCGAATTCCACCGTCACTTCAAAGTCTCTTCCGCCCTCTTTGATATCCAGGACAGTTCCTTCGCCGAACTTCACATGTCGCACCCGGTCTCCCACGCCGTATGCCAGCTTATCCGTCTTTTCCGCCCGCAGATCGCTTCCTTTCTGAAGTGCTGAGAACGGCTGTCTGCCCGCTCGTCCGCTGCCTGTGCCTTTTCTTCCCGATGACGAGAATCCGCCGCCGAATCCCCCGGAACCAGAACCACTCCCCGCTCCCGAACTTCCGGCAGCGCCGAATGCCATATTGCCCGACTTCCGCCCGGTATCCAGCAGTTCTGTCGGAATCTCCCGGATAAATCTTGACATTTTATTATACTGCACATCTCCCCGGATCATCCGGCTTCTCGCACAGGTCAGCGTCAGTTCTCTCTCCGCGCGGGTGATTCCAACATAGCACAGCCTTCGCTCCTCCTCCAGTTCCTCCGGATCGTCCCCGGTGATCGTCATATAACTTGGGAAGAGTCCGTCCTCCATCCCTGCCAGATAGACATGGGGGAACTCCAGTCCCTTCGCGCTGTGGAGCGTCATCAGCACCACATAGTCCTGGTTTTCATCCAGGCTGTCAATGTCCGCCACGAGCGCCACTTCCTCGAGGAACCCGCTGAGTGTGGCCGGTTCTCCCCGGTCCTCGCAGTCTTCCTCATAGGCAGCCGCCTTGCTGATGAGCTCGTCGATATTTTCGATTCTCGCTGCCGTATCCTCCGGGTCATCCCCGTCCAGGCTTTCCACATATCCGGTCTTTTCAATGATCTCATTTAACAGATCCGAGATACTCTCCCGTTCCGCCTGCCCTTTGAAATACTCGATCAGCGCGGCAAAGGAATCCAGCTTGGAAGCGCTTCTCCCCACGCCTGATATGAGATCCGGCGCCAGCAGAGCCTCATAGAATCCGATTCCGCGGGCGTCGGCTGCTTCCTGCACCCGATTGATGGTCGTAAGCCCGATTCCCCGCTTCGGAACATTGATGATCCTGCGGACCGCCAGATCATCCTGCCCGTTGTCCACTGTCTTCAGATAGGCAAGCAGGTCTTTGATCTCCCGCCTTGCATAGAAGTTCACGCCGCCCACGATTTTATACGGGATATTCATGGCAACAAACTTCTCCTCAAAGAGACGGGACTGGGCGTTCGTCCGATACAGGACGGCAAAATCATTGTACGCCGAACCTTCCTCGCGCACTTCCTGCCTGATATCCTCGGCGATAAACTCCGCTTCCTCATATCCATTGTCAAACTGGCGGAGCGCGATCTTCTCTCCCTCGCCGTTGTCTGTCCAGAGAGTCTTATCCTTCCGCCCTTTGTTATTGCGGATCACGCTGTTTGCCGCGTTCAGTATATTTTCTGTGGAGCGGTAGTTCTGCTCCAGCTTGATGACCTTTGCGTCAGGGAACTCTTTCTCAAAATCAAGAATATTCCTGATGTTCGCCCCGCGGAATTTATAGATCGACTGATCATCGTCTCCCACCACACAGAGGTTTCTGTACTTGCCCGCAAGCAGGCTGACCAGTTTGAACTGCACCGTGTTCGTGTCCTGATACTCGTCCACCATTATGTAGCGGAACCGCTCCTGATAGTTCTCCAGCACATCCGGCTGCGTTTCCAGAAGCTGCACGGTCCTGACCAGCAGATCGTCAAAATCAAGCGCATTATTCGCCCGCATCTGCGCCTCATACTCCCGGTACACTTTGGCGATCTTCCTCTGACCGAAATCTCCTCCTGCTCTCAGTTCGAACTCCTCCGGGGAGATCAGCTCGTTTTTCGCTGAAGATATCACGGACAGGAGCATCCGCTCCTTAAACTGTTTCGTATCAATATCTGTTTTCCTGCACACTTCTTTCATCAGTGTCTTCTGATCGTCCGTGTCATAGATCGTAAAACGGTTCTCATACCCCAGCCGGTCGATGAACCGCCGCAGGATCCGGACGCACATGGAGTGGAAGGTGCTGACCCAGATGCTCTCTGATCCGAATCCCACCAGATTATCCACCCGCTGGCGCATTTCTCCCGCCGCTTTATTCGTAAACGTAATCGCCAGGATATTCCATGGATTTATCCCGCGCTCTTCAATCAGATAGGCGATCCGGTGCGTCAGCACGCGGGTCTTGCCTGATCCCGCCCCGGCGAGAATCAGAAGCGGTCCGTCTGTGTGGTATACCGCTTCCCGCTGAGGTTCATTAAGTGTATCATATATGCTCATCTGTATCTCCTTATCTCTGAATCTGATCTTCCCCGCCAGTGTCCGATCCGCGCGCTGCAAATGTAAAATCAATCCGCGCCGCGCCTCTCCGTCTCATTACTGTACCATGCATAAATTCTGTTTCGGGAGGGAACTCTGAACTTACATTATATAGCACAACAGCAGGGATAGCAAATAGTAAAACTTTTTTCAGATTATGCATAAACTTTTTGGATTTTGGCTTGTCATATAGTTTTCGCCACTATATAATAGGTATACTGAGGTGATAATATGAAAATCGATACTAATGATATACTTAACAGCATACTGAGCAGTCTTGATCACGTCGATTACATCAAACCGGAAGAGATTCCGAACATTGATTTATATATGGATCAGGTCACAACTTTCATGGATGATCATTTTTCATCGACAAAACGATACAGCGATGACAAAATCCTGACTAAAACCATGATTAA
>DXGZ01000003.1 GCA_019113645.1 Candidatus Mediterraneibacter vanvlietii
TCCTTCAAGCCGCGCCGTTTTGCATTTAAACATTTTTTCAGCCCTTTAGAAGTTCCCGGATTCTGGAACGGAGCGCGGAACATACCTCTCCACTCTCAGAATACGATTCTTCAAATTTTACGCTCGATTCCAAACACTTTACTGAAACCTCTTAGTGATCTAAATAACTGACATTATACTTGCTCATGACGCTGCGTTATGAGTTAAACTATACACAGATTCCAAAGACAGGAGGCATAAACATGGAAAAACACAGAGCAATACCTGACGGATATATGACGATCGGGCAATTAGCCGAGAAAATGGATGTCACAGTGCGCACCCTGCAGTACTACGACAGGGAAGGTCTTCTCGCTCCTTCCGCTATAAGTGAAGGCGGGCGCAGACTTTACACTGATAAAGATATCATAAAGCTCCACCAGATCCTCTCACTGAAACATCTGGGCTTTTCGCTGGATGATATCAAGAACCGGCTGATCCCTCTTGATTCACCGGAAGAGGTCGCTGCTGTTCTGGCCGAACAGGCTGATACTACAAGAGCAAAAATTAAAACTCTGACCGAATCTTTAAGAGAACTCGAGGCACTGCATGATGAGGTTCTCAAGATGAAAACCGTTAATTTTAAAAAATACGCTGATATTATCGTTAATCTTGAGATGAAAAATGATTACTACTGGCTGATCAAACATTTTGATGACCAGTTGCTCGACCATATCCGGGGTCATTTCGACCGGAACAGCGGGCTCAACTTTATGGACCGTTTCACGCAGCTGCAGAATGAAGCGATGCGGCTCCAGGATGAAGGCATCCCGGCGGACAGTGAAGAAGCGCAGGCGTTCGCGGAAGTTTACTGGAATATGATTACCGAATTCACCGGCGGAGACATGAGCCTGCTTCCGAAACTGGTGGAATTCGGCCAGCTTGACCATGGATTTTCTAATGCCTTCATCGGCTCTGTTCTGGAAATTTATTTTTCCAGATCCGGCACAAATCCTTTCCAGACAGACAATGAGGTGGAATGACATCTGATGACAGAAAAGGAAAGGAGGCAATATCGATGAATGATGCCATTGAAGTAAAAAACCTGAAAAAATCCTACGGCAATCATGTTGTTTTAGCCGGGCTGAACTTCTCTGTCCGGCATGGAGAAATCTTCGCTCTTCTCGGAACAAACGGCGCCGGCAAGACCACTACTCTTGAATGCATTGAAGGATTGAGGAAATACGACAGCGGCAGTATCACTGTAAACGGTAAAATGGGGATTCAGCTGCAGTCTGCTTCTCTCCCTGAACATATCCGCGCCATGGAAGCCATCCGTCTCTTTGCCGGATGGAATAAGGTTACTGTTGATCCGGCAATGCTTAACCGGCTTGGAATCAACGATATTTCACAAAAACAATATTATCAGATGTCAACCGGTCAGAAACGCAGACTTCATCTTGCACTTGCCATGATCCGCAACCCGGACATTATATTTCTGGATGAACCGACAGCCGGACTGGATGTGGAAGGCAGAACCGCACTCCACGAAGTGATCCGCCTGCTAAAGACCCAGGGGAAAACCATAATCCTTGCCAGCCATGACATGGCTGAAGTGGAAAGTCTGTGCGACCGTATTGCCATCCTGACCGAAGGAACAATCGCTTTTACCGGAACAGTGAGTGAACTGAGATGTGTCACAGGGAGACACTATAAAATTATAATAGAAACAAATATTGGAACAAAATGTTTTGAATGCGACAATATTGGGAAGGCACTGTCCGCCGTACTGCAAGAAATTGAGGAACAGGACCTGACAATCCTGGACATCCGGATCGACAGCGGTTCTCTGGAACAGCAATTTATGAAAATTACAAAGAAAATAAAAAAGGAGATTTCATTATGAAAGCTTTTGTATATGGCTTATTCCTCCAGTGCATACTGGACATCCGAAGCAGAGCCATGCTGATCACCTGCTATATTGTCCCGCTTCTTTTCTTCGCCGTGATGGGCGGGATATTCACTTCTGTCATGCCCGGATCAGAACTTACACTCATCCAGTCCATGACCGTATTCGGAGTGACAATGGGCGCTCTGATCGGGCTGCCTCCCTCACTTGTGGAAATCTACGGAAGCAGCATAAAAAAGATTTATCAGGCCAACGGAGTGCCGCTGTGGCTTGGCCTTGCTCTGACAAACCTTTCCGCCTATTTCCATCTGTTCGTCATGAGCCTGATTATTTACTTCACCGCACCGGTGATATTTCAGGCAAAGATACCTGCAAATCCGGGACAATACTTCTGCTCTCTTGCTGTTTTCATCGCAGTTTCTCTGAGCATTGCAGATATCATCGGACTGGCAGTAAAAGATCAGGCCAAAACCTCCATGTTCTCCATCCTGATCTTTCTGCCTTCCATCCTGTTGTCCGGAATCATGTTCCCGGAGAACCTGCTCCCGGAACTGTTCCGGATTGCCGGCAGGATATTCCCGGCATCCTGGGGATACAGACTTATGACAGATCGCAGCTTTGCATTTGAAAACCTGTGGCCTATGGCTGCAATTTTCATCGCAGCGTCAATCATCTGTACTGTTCTGATGAAAAATATGCGTGATAAATAGTGCATACTTGATAAATAGAGCATACTTCCTAACAGTCTATCCCCTTCCTCCGGTAGAACACATCAAACAGCACCGCCCCACCTGCGATCCACACCGCGCACACGATAATCGCTGTCAGACTGTTTCCGGAAAGAATGTTTTGCCCGGACTGAACTGCCGTATAAATAGTCTGGAAAGATGTCGTAGGCACGACTGCGGATATTCGCTCAAAGACATCATTGAATCCGGAAAATAAAGGCGGCAGCATGGTCAGCAGCGTAAGGGGTGCGGAGATCGTCCCTGCCGATGCCTGATCTTTGGAGAGAAGTCCTGCCATTGCTCCCAGAAAACAGAGTCCGGCAGCGCTTACCATCGCTGCGGCAAGATATGCGAAATAATCTTGCCCGTCTCCCCCTGCAATAAAGAATACCGCTGTTGACACGACTGCTGTCATTCCCAGGCAGACCAGAATCTTTGATGTCAGGAACTCGTGTCCTCTCACATGGGCGAGCATAAGGGAACGCAGAGTATATTTTTCCTTCTCCTCAGCGATCATAATCGGCAGGATACTTGTAGGAATGATCGATATGGCAAATACAGCCGATATGTTCAGCACGAACCCCTGCATTCCCTCCCCGATCCCGCTGAACAGATAACGGTACAGAGCACAGAAAAATATGGGTATCAGCACGCTGACCAGGATATTTTTATTTGCCAGGCAACTTTTAATATCTTTTTTTAACAGTGTATACATGATTTTTCCATTCATTACGCGTTCTCCTCCTTTGTCAGTGACAGAAATACATCTCTCAGACTTGGCTCTTCCGAATGAATCATCAGAAGATCCTCTGTTTTCTCCAGTTCGTCAATCAGTTCATTTTTATCCAGGGAAATTTCTTTTTTCCCTTTCCCGGTTGTAATAAGTACTTTCTTTTTCGAGTATTTCAGCTTCAGTTCCTCAGGTGATCCGCATTCCACGATATGCCCCTTGTTTAGAAGCGCGATTCTGTGGCAGAGTTCATCCGCCTCTTCCATATTATGAGTGGTCAGAAACACGGTCGTACCGTTCCTGTTCAGCTTCGTGATCAGCTCCCGGATCTCATCTGCTGTGGCTGGATCCAGATTCGCTGTCGGCTCATCCAGAAAGAGCAGGCGCGGATTGTGAAGTATGGTTCTGGCAAACACAAGCCTCTGCTTCATTCCCCTTGACAGCTTCTCTACTTTCTTTTTCCGGTTATCATACAGATCCACTGCCTCCAGCGTTTCCTTTATTTTTTTCTTTTTATTTTTCACGCCGTAAATATCAGCAAAGATATCCAGATTCTCATAGACTGTCATCTTCTCATACAGACCGCTCATGTCACTCATGATTCCAATCTGCTGTCTGATCTCAGGGGAAAAAGGGTTCTTTCCTAATACAGTAACTTCGCCTGCGTCACTGTGGAGCTGTCCGGTCAGAAGTTTGATCGTTGTTGTTTTTCCCGCACCGGACGGTCCCAGGTATCCGAAGATCTCTCCTTTTCTGATTTCCAGATCACAGTGATCCAGTGCTTTGACATTTCCAAATGTCTTTGTGAGTTGATTTGCTTTTAAAATGTTTGTCATGGCTTTCGTCCTCCTTACAGCTTTCATCTTACGTATTTTACGGAATTTTACCTTATATTTCCCTTAAAAGGAGCTTTTTAGAGGATGAACGGAGTATAAAAGGAGGTGAAACCTGCACGGCTTCACCTCCTTATTCAAGACTCGTTCTCTGAGATCATTGAAACTATATTCGCGTCTCAACCAAAGATCTCATTTATAACTTTCTAAAGAAACTAAATAATCTCTTTTCTTCACTGCTAACCAAAGGAGCACAATTCCTCCGACAAACCAGACAGCACACACAATGGCAGACCAGAAAAATGGGATGTCCAGAAATGTGTTATATTCTGCCGGAGCTGTCTGTCTGAAAATCACGCTGTAAAGCCCGGTGGGCACCCATCTAGCCAGTTCCCCGAACAAAGGGTGAAACATAGAAAAGACCGGCAGCACATAGAAAACAAGGACCCCCGGTATGGGATATACATTCAGGCTGTTCTGATCTCTTGCGAACACAGCGATAAAAAGCCCATATGGAAGAAGTGATATCATGATCACAGCATTCAGAAGAAGATATTCTCCCAGCAGCGCTCTGTCTTCCCCGGCGATCAGATATATGATTACTGCTGCAATAATTCCGGTAAGAACTGCTGCCGCCGACTTCGCAGCGATAAACTCTCCTCCTCTGACTTTCGAACGGCGTAAAAGTGGAAGTGTTCCCTGCTCTTTTTCCGCAGCGATCAGGAGCGGACAGGTACAAAGCGGTGCCAGAACCATATTGAGAACAGTTACTGCCATCAGAATCAGCCATGGACGGTAGATTGCCGCACGGAAAAGAATTGCCAGAACAATGGGACAGAAAAACATCATCAGAACCATCTTATCCTGAGCTGAAGCCCACAGATCTTTTTTCAGCAATGTCCAAAACTTTCTCATCTTTCCTCCCCCTCTCTCAGAACTCATACATGCCGCGAAGTTCCTGAATCTTTCCCTTGCTCAGCGGTACATCTCTTTTGTCATATCCTTTCAGCCTCAGAGAATAGGAATTTCTCGTCCACTTGATCAGCTCAAGTACCTTCTGCATATTCACAATGTAGGACCGGTGACAGCGAAAGAATCCGAACCGTACCAGTCGTTCTTCCAGCTCTCCTATCTTATAGGATCCACTATACTGTTCTCCTCTCACATACACATAGACTTTCCCGTCATTCGCCTCCACATAATCAATCTCTTCAGGATTGAAAAGAAAGTTTTTCCCATTATAAGAAACAGAAATCTTGCTCACCATTGGCAATTCCGGATTTTCTTCCGGCGCTTCCGACTGATCGATACAGAGGATTCCGTTATCTGTGATCTCATAATGATTCCCGGGGCAGAGGCATGTTTCCCTATGAGACAGAGACAGCGTAACAAGACGCCCCTCCCGCTCATAGAAACTTTCCATCCAGCCCAAAATAGTCTTCTTAGATTTCTCATCATCCCCAGCAAGCGAGTTCACCAGAAAGTACGTTTCAGCTCCACGAACAATCTCCCTGGCTATCCGGATCCGTTTCTTCTCGCCTTCCGTACATTTCTCAATCTTCTTTCCCGTTATCTCCGCCAGATGCATTTGTTCCAAAGCAGAAGCAATTCTTCCATGATTCCCGGTAAGTCCGGCGAAAAATCCCAGATACTGCTTTACGGACATCTTTTCATACAAGGCGCCGCTATCCTCCACATATCCTGCTTCTTCGCCGACACATTGCAGAATCGCCTGCTCATCCGACTGCCTCCCCTCAAAATGAATCAGTTTCCCGGAGTCAATCATATCCGCCATTATGCTTTCTTCTACCCGGATTTTTTCAGTTCTGTCTGTCGTCCCTGCATTTTTCTCCGGATTTTGATGGTTTGCATTTTTCCTCTCCATACTGCATTTCCTCATTTTTCCGCGCAATTTTCATACAGTATTATAGTATCACAGAAACCTTTAAAACCCAAAGCATTTTCACCCATCTGTCTTATTCATCTATTTCGGTATGCTGTCCCGATGTGAACACTCGCTGAAACACAGAGATAAACCGCCCGATCAGAAGCGCAGACAGAAGGGTGCCGATTCCGATCCCTACGGTCCTGCCGCTCAGAATCAGCCCCGCAGCCGCCGACAGAACAACCATGCTGATATCAAAAATATTTCGGGTAAGTCCCAGCGGCTTTCCTGTGAACTCCGAAATAGTACGGACCATTCCATCCGGCGGATTCAGAATCAGATTCCCCATGGTCATCAGGTAAGTGCCAAGGGCTGTCAGCAGAATTGCCGCGGCAAGGATCAGAAGTTTACCTGTGATGGAAACCGGCGTAATGCGAATAACCGCATCATATATATTGATCACCGCTCCGAACAGAAAGGAAAATGGCAGCTGCAAAAAAGCAGTAATGTCTGCTTTTCGCGTCAGAATGCACTGTGCGCCAATAGAATCCGTTTTTTCATATCGGCATTCATGACAGATCCTCACCGTTCGTACGGATCACCTTCTGATACCAATAGAAGGAATCCTTTCGCATTCTGTCCATTGTTCCATTTCCTTCGCCATCTTTATCTACATATATGAAACCATATCGTTTCTTCATCTCTCCAGTGGAGGCGCTGATCAGATCGATGCAGCCCCAGGGCGTATATCCCATCAGATCCACCTTATCCAGCTCGACAGCATCTTTCATGGCCTGGATGTGACTGCGCAGATAATCGATGCGGTAGTCATCATGAATTTTCCCATCTGATGTGATTTCATCCACTGCTCCCATACCGTTCTCCACGATAAACAGCGGAACCTGATAACGGTCATACAGCTCATTTAATGCCATACGAAGCCCGTCCGGATCAATCTGCCATCCCCAGTCTGTTGATTTAAGAAGCGGATTTTTGCCTCCTGCGAAAATATTTCCTTCCACCTGCTCCAGATTCTTTCCTTCAATAGATGAGAAATAGTAACTGAATCCGATATAGTCTACTTTTCCGTTTCTCAGGATCTCCTCATCTCCCGGCTCCATTTCCGGACGGACATTATATTTTCTCCAGACAGCCTCGCAGGTATTGGTGTAATATCCACGTACATGCACATCTCCATAGTAATACGTAAAGCGCATCTTTTCGAGGCGCGCAATCTGATCTTCCGGCGCGCAGGTAGCCGCATAAGTCTGCGGATAGAGAAGCATACACCCAATCTGGAATTCCGGATTGATCCTGTGCCCCGCTGTCACTGCCAGCGCACTTGCCAGGAACATGTGATGGGAAGCCTGAACCGCTGTCTGCCACTGATTCTCCTCCGGTCCGTAAATCAGTCCTGCCTGGTGCCACGGACGTCTGCTCGCCATCGTCGCATTGATCTCGTTAAAGGTCATCCAGTATTTCACTTTATCTTTATATCTCTCGAATACAGTCTCACAGTAGTGTACGAAAAATCCAACCAGCTTCCGACTTCTCCAGGAACCGTATTTCTGCACAAGATAAAGCGGCGTCTCATAGTGAGATAAAGTTACCACCGGCTGTATGTCATTTGCCAGGAGTTCGTCAAACACCTTATCATAGAAGGCAATCCCATCCTCGTTCGGCTCTGTCTCATCTCCGTGCGGGAAGATTCTGGACCAGGAAATAGACATGCGGAAACATTTGAAGCCCATCTCCTTAAAAAGCGCAATATCCTCTTTATATCTGTGATAAAAATCCGTGGCAGTATGAGACGGATAATATACGCCTTCCATCACTTCGTCATCGATCTGTCGGATCTTTCCGTGAGCGCCCCCACGTTCCACATCATTGATACTGAGGCCGCGTCCGCCCTCCCGGTATCCGCCTTCATACTGATTTGCGGCTGTGGCGCCGCCCCATAAGAAATCTGCTTTCATGTTCTTCTCCTTTCCGGTTTTATCTGTTTTCTGATAAGATTATTTTGCTGATAAGATTATGTTAGTAAACTGCGGCGGAGATTTCCAGATTCCGGATGCATCTTTAAACGGCGTTTATAATTTCCCACCTGAAAAGCGGGATATTCTTTAAACAAAATATATGATATCATTATAGAAGCAGCCGGAACAGTTCGGTCCATGGCTGAACTGAGACCAGCAGGCTTATGACACTTGGAAGGTGAAGAAATGCTTATCACACAGAAGATGGACAGTGTACATCTGTCAGAAAATGAAAAACAAATCAGAAAATATATTCTGGAACACGAAGATGAGACAGCGGCGCTGACTGTCAAAGAGCTCTCCGGAAAGATCTTCGTATCCCCTGCAAGCCTGGTGGTATTTGCAAAAAAGCTGGGATTCTCCGGA
Source organism: Candidatus Mediterraneibacter vanvlietii (assembly GCA_019113645.1). Classification (GTDB taxonomy): domain Bacteria; phylum Bacillota; class Clostridia; order Lachnospirales; family Lachnospiraceae; genus Mediterraneibacter; species Mediterraneibacter vanvlietii. Next base: position 8,467 of record DXGZ01000003.1, read on the forward strand.
TGGAACGAATTCCGGCAGGCATTCCTGGAAGAGCAGAGTTACCGGGAAAGTCATTTCAAGAATATCGATGCAAACGTGCCTTTTACCGCCACGGACAACATCATGAGAATCGCGAATAAAGTCGCCACCCTGCAGCAGGAGACGATCACAGACACGCTGTCTCTCCTGCGTCAGGACAAACTGCGCAAAGCAGTCCGGATTCTAAAAGAATCCGCTTCGCTCTATCTGTACGGCACCAGCATGTCATATATGGCGGCGGAAGAATTCGCCTACTCCATGAAACGCATCGGAAAACCAGTGGAATACTGCACGTATCAGACAGAGCAGGCCTTCCAGGCCAAGACCATCCGGTCAGACAGCTGCGCGCTGGTTGTCTCCTACACAGGCGAGACATCCCATGCCATCAAAGTATGCCGGATTTTAAAAGAGAAAAAAATCCCTGTCATCACACTGACCAGCATCGGTGAGAACACGATCAAACAGTACAGCGACGTCTGCCTGGAGATGAGTACCCGGGAAAATGTTCACTCAAAGATCAGTACTTTTACAACAAGGCAAAGTATTCATACTGTTCTCGATATACTCTACAGCTGTTATTTTGCTACTGCCTATGAAGAGAATTATGAGGCAGTGATGGAGATGAACCGTGAACTGGAGAAAAGCAGATATTCAACAAACAGGGAGATCAATAAATGATCTCCCTGGCTGCGCCTTTGTTTTCTCTGACCTGTTATTCATTACTGTCCGCCATGTCGGATATATGCCGGGAGTAATATTTTTCTGAACCTTTCACTGATATATGTATAGTAAAATTGCTGCTGCAGTTCAGATAAACAGGAAATCTGCTCTATGAACTTTTTGATTTTTTGCAAATTCACCTTCGGTACAATATATAAAAGAGCCTTTATGCATTCAGGATGTTCACCTGACAGCAAAAAATCATAATATCGAATTTTTTTGCCATGTTCATGAATAACTGAGGTGGGGAACTGGAAAATTCGGGCATTTAGTTCATCTTCAGTTTCCAGCACTTTTCTCATAATGTTGTCATCTGCCTGCGGGAGAAGACAGCTGCCACAGTCAAAAACAGGTGCAATCTCTGCTGTATGTTCAGCATTGTCAATGAGGAACCCCCAGTTGCCATTATGGCGGTCAAAATTCCCCAGTAATGCATCAACCACAAACATATTCCAGAAAAATTCCTGCAGCATAACCGGATTCACAAACTGCTGCTTTTCAAACGTATCCATAATATCTGATAATTCGGTACCCGTACCTCCATGTTCGGAATCGATCACCGTATTTTTAATCGAACAAAAATCATACAGAATCTTACCATCTGCTGTAAAATCTTTACAGGCACATACTACTTTTCTCTTACCTGATACATTAAATGTTCCCAGCATAGTTTCCTGAGCAGCTATCCCAAGCATGCGGAAAATACTACTGGCAATATGTTCACTATAACAACTATTGGTATATGACAGTTCTGTGGGTTTATTTTCTGCGGATGGCGGAAATTTCAGCATATAAATACTCCCGTTATATTCTACCGCGATCTTCTTCCCATTCGCGCCATTATACGCTTTACCGAATATTCTTTTACATTCTGTAAAGTCAATCATGTTCATTTTCTTCAGCTCCCCACAAATATTTTCTTCGGAGATAGTCTGCATGCTCCGGTGTAATAGTTCCTTCACTGATTTCTGCCGCATTGATACTTCCATAAAGTTCCCCCCAGAGACAATCCAGAAGAGAAGAGCTGTTTTTCAGTCCCTCCTTATATGCGTCCAGATCATGCTGAAGATATTCCGGAAGTCCATATTCATAAGACTTTTCCCTAAGTTCATCTACAGAATCTGTATTTTTTTTGAGGTTATTCTTTTTTTCCGCATTCATCATCTTTACCACCTGCCCCAATTATATCGATACACCAAAAATGAGTCAAGATTACCGTTTTTTTGAGAACAACTCTTCTCAATTATTCCCTTCTAACCGGATGCCGAATCACAGTTTTCAGATTCTCCGGCTTGCATCTTCGCACATCGCTCAAATAAATCTCATGATGGCATCTGCGCTCCGAAAAATCCAACACATATCCCTGCTCTTCGATATACCGGTTCATCTTTTCCACCGTCTCCGGCTCATCATCATAAGGTCCGATATGCATGCATTGAACGCACAGTCCTTCCTCATAGGTCAGATATTCAACTCTGGAAAAGTCCGTTTCTTTTTTCTCCGTGGCTTCCCGCAGCGCCCAGTCGAATTCCTCCTTTGTTACAAATTCCGGCAGACGGATCAGGGAAATCCACTGAAAATCTTCCTTCCTGCTGTAATCCACTCCCTTCACCCCGTCCTGCCACCAGAATCCTTCCAGCGGCGGAACCACATAGTCGAAATATCCATCCATTTTATGGCTGCCCATCTTGCTCATCTTGATTGTATATGCCACTCCGTACAGCAGGCCGATCGACTTCTTGTAATCACCTTCCGCCTCATTCGGGTTGCCTTTGCCGCGCACCGCAAGAAAATTCATGGACGGGATCTCGATCATCTGCGGTTTCTTCGGCGGCAGGTAGAATTCTTTATACTCTTTCTTGTAATCAAAAGCTGTCATAATTTTTATCCCCTTTCTCGTCTCTCCTCACCCGTTTTTTCCTCTTCGGCTTTGGCTCCGGCAGCGCCTCCCATGTAGCCTGCGCCAGTTTCACAAGCTGTTCCCGATCATCAATATCCTCGATCAGGAAGTAATCTTTCGCGCCCTCGTACGGCGGCGCTTTCGGCACATCCGGAAAGGCCGCATCTGTCTCCGGCGTGATTTTCACAAAGAGCTGATCATCGCAGATCACTCCGAGAAATTTCCCGTCACAGTACCAGCCGTATTCCCCAAACATCTTTCGATATGACACCAGTCCGGCATCTCTTAACTGTTCCATCGCATATTCAACGAATTCCTTACTTGACGCCATGTTTTTCACCTGCCCTTATGCAGTGATTTACAAATTTTATGGGGACATTCATCCGTTCCGCAATCTCCTGCGCAGTCATACCTGCATCCAGAAAACGTCTGCAAACAGTCTCCATCTTCTCTCCCACTTCGATCACATGCCGGTCAGGATCATAAAAGCGCACGACTCGCTGTCCCCAGGGGTGTTCGACTGCAGGATGAACATACTCCAGAAAACCCAGTTTCTCTGCTTTCTCGATAAATGCATCAAAATCATCTTCCTCAAAATAAAGTTCCGCATCCAGACCCCCAAAGACAACACCGTCTCTCACAGCCTGCCTGCTCTTTTCCGCCTGAATCAGCTCCAGCCAGCTTTCTTTCGTCTGAAGACATACACCGCCTGTCAGCGTCACATTTGCCCCAAAGTCCATAATAACCCGAAGTCCCAGCACTTCTCTGTAAAATGCCTTCGATCTTTCCATGTCTGTTACCACCAGAAGCGGATTTTTAAATTTCACTCCGCTCATCCTCCTTTCGCTCTGTTTCTCTCATTCTAACAAAGCAAACAGGACATCAGTATGTCATGAATCAGAATATTGTTCCTCCAGTTTCCTCCCGAGCTTAGAAAGCTTTCCCCGAAGCGGCTCAGGTTCCAGAAGTTTTGCCCCGCCCCTGAAAGACAGAATCCATCCGAGAATGCTCTCCTCATCCGTAAATCCAAAGGAAAACAGAAGCCTTCCATCCTCCTGTACGATAAAGCTGTCCGGACCATATTCCTCTACCAGACGCCAGCGAAATTCCGGATCTATCAGAGCTTTTACCTGATAAATATGTGGAAATATTCTCTCATTGGACAGATCCGGAAAAGGAACATTCCGTTTTTCAAAAGTTTCCCCTGGTTTTAATTCCGTCATCCTGTTCAGCTTAAACAACCGGTAATCTTCACGTTCCGCACAGTATCCCCACACATACCAGTTCGCCCACTGAAAGATCAGATAATATGGCTCGACTTCTCTGATACTCTCCCCGTTTGGCGAATAGTATTGGAAACAAATCTTCTGCCTTCTATCCATCGCTTCCCGGATCATCTGAATCTTCGGAGCCAGAGTATCCTTATACCATGAGGACAGATCGATCAGTATATTCTGTCCTCCCGGCATGAGCGTGGAAGAACCAGCGGAGAGCTTCTCCATAAGCTGCGCCACCTGATTCGTACCGCTGACACTGTCCAGGCTCCGCAGCCCTGCCAGAATCTCCTGCATATCCGAAGAAGTCAGAAGCGTACTGTCTATCTTATATCCATCCATAATGGATATCCCGCCGTTTACTCCCTGCGTTGTCACCAGCGGGATGCCCGCCCGGCACAGTTCTTCAATATCCCGATTGATCGTGCGGCGCGAGACCTCAAACTTTTCCGCAAGATAAGGGGCTGTTACCTTGTCTTTCTGCAGAAGGATGGAGAGTATTCCTATCATACGGTCTATCTTCATAAATATAATCCTTCCTTAACTACTACTGCTATCAGTATGACATAGTTTCAGATATTTGACAATTTACTGCATAACAGTTCAGCCATGGGACTGTCTGGGAGAGAAAATCATGCTCGCATGATTTTTCGAACGAGCAGTTCCATGAGCTGAGCGCCCGTATATGAGGAAAACAGCGGCGCAGCCGCAATAAGCACGTCAGTGCGGTTTTCCGAATGGCGCGGGCTGAACTGTTACTTTGTATCTCTGTTTCCCCCTGAAAATGCACCTCTCACTCCCATCGCCGCAAGTCCCGCACCTGCCCCTGTCATAATCCACTGGAGCGGCATCTTATCCACCATTGCCCCGAACACAAGCATTCCCAACGGCATAAATCCGGAATATGCAGAACTCATCAGCCCGAATACTCTACCCTGCATGGACAGTTCTGTCTTCTCCTGAAGCATGGTTGTAATCGACGTCTGCACCATCGTCATTACAATTCCATACACAAACATCTGAACCAGATATAAGAGAAACTCTCTGGTCAGACTCATTCCCACGGCCATCGCACCGAAAACAACAAGTCCGGCAGGCAAAAAAATATCTCTGCCTCCGTTTCGCCTGTGTCTGTTCAGGCTGCCGCGGACATTCATGATCACTCCGCCCAGCACCATTCCTGCAAATCCGGTCACTTCCACCGCTGTCAGATATCCATACCCGTTTCCAAACACACGGCTGACCAGAAGACCAGCCAGATACCCTGCGGGAACACTCAGGAAGACAAAGCCGCCATAAATTGTCAGCAGTTTTCCGATACCACTGTTCATCAAAGCATACCTGATTCCCTTTCTGATATCCTCCAGAACAGAATCCGAAGTCCTTGTTTGCCCGGTATAAGCCAAACGCTCCTGTTCCTTTGGAAAAGACAGACAGAGAACAATACCGATCCCCACTTCCGCAGTGATAATGTCGACAAGTAGTGTGTCCCTCAAACTTCCAAGCGAAAGCAGGATCCCCGCAGCCGCCGGCGCCGCGAACTGTACCAGTGACTGCATGGCAGCGTTCATTCCATTATAGCGCATCAGTTCTTCTTTTGGCACAATCTGTGGGATCACTGCATTGACAGCCGGAGTCTGTATCCCTGCTCCCACAGAACGAAGAGCCGACATGACCAACAGACAGCTCAGCATCACGGTGTCTGTCGCCAGATACGGCATTGCCAGAATCATGAGAACTGTAACTCCAGCCGTCATTGCATCTGCTCCGGCGATCAGGATCTTCCGGCTGTAACGGTCTGCCCACGCTCCGCCCGGAAATGAAATCAGGAACTGGGGCAGATAGGAGCAGACACTGAAGGCTCCAACCCACACTCCGGAGGATGTTGCAAGCGTCACATACCAGACAACAGCCATCTGGACAAGCGTTGATCCAAACAAAGTGATACACTGACTTCCGAGAAACAGAGCCGCTGTCCTCTTCCATTGTTTTCTATTTTCATCCATCCTCTCTGTCCTCCTGCTTTTCAGGAGGGCGTACAAATCTCTGCGTCGGATAGCCGAATTCCATCAGCAGTTCCCGCTCTGCAAATCCCAGGCGTTTCAGTTCTTTTCTGTATCCCGTATCCGCCCGGTCGCGTTCCCGGTATGTAGTAATGCTGATCTCCCGTCCCGGCAGATATTTTTCCATCAGAACATCCAGCAGAATCTTCTGGATCCCCCGTCTCCGATACTGCGGATGCACACCAAGGAACTCAATGCTGCCGGATGCATAGGAAAATGCTATTACGCCGATCAGCAGCCCCTCCTTTTCCATCACAAGGGTTCTCTTCTGCCAGATGGATTTCTGCAGTTTCTCCACATAATCTGCTTCATCCAGATACGGATACCCGTCGATCGCCAGCCGAACCAGCTCCATCCACCCGGGAATGTCTTTTTGCTCCGCCAGACGGACATTTTTTCTGTCCGGTTCATCCACAGCATCCGCCGCTGCCTTTCTGCTCAGATGAAACTTCAGCTGCAGTGGATAGAATTCGCTGTTTCTCCGGTACTCTGCGGGAGGGGATTTGTACATGGCCTTAAACGCATCGGTAAATGACTGCTGGCTTTCGTATCCGCAGACCAGCGCGATCTCCAGTATGGATCGCTCCGAGAAGACGAGCAGCTTCGCAGCCTCTGTCAAACGGCGCCGTACCGCATAATCATGGATCGTCATCCCAACTGTGTCCGCAAACATCCGGTGCAGATGATATCTGGAATAATGCAGACTCAATGCTCCAGATTCCAGATCAATCCGCTGATCCAGATGAGTTTCAATATACTCAATGGCACCTTCAATTACAGCAACTGTGTGAACATCCATCTGTGCGTCCTCCTTTCTCCATGACAGGATAACAGATATGAAACAGTTTCTTTTCATCATTCTTGCGGTATTGAAAAACTGTTTTACTTGGATTAATTAAACATATGTCAGATACTCTTTTCAATAGATATTTACTACAAATCTATATCCTGCTTTTAATTATAGGCAAATGACTAAAAAATAAATCTAAATTTAGAACTAATTTCTATGTATCTTTAATTAATATCTACAGAACCTAGTTTACATTATGAGAAGTTTCAGGATGGAACAGTGAAATGCATTGAGGAGGAGATACCGTTTGAAGTGCCGGAGGGGTGGGAGTGGAGCAGATTGGGTACGGCATTTTTAACCATAACTGGCAATACACCTTCTACGAAAGATGAATCGCTATATGGTGATGATTTTCCCTTTTATAAACCCACTGATTTAGATGCCGGGTTTGAAGTTTATTCTTCTGAAAGTACAGTTTCAAAGAAAGGATACTCTAATGGAAGAAGTCTCCCTGAGCAGTCTGTGTTAGTAACTTGCATTGGAGCTACTATAGGCAAAACAGGCTTTATTAGAAAAACAGGAATATGTAATCAACAAATAAATGCCATCTTACCTAATGAAAAAACAGTTCCAGAATATACATTTTTTTCTATGTGTTCTGAATTAGAGCAACATCAAATCCTAATGAATGCCTCAGCTACAACGCTTCCTATTTTGAACAAAAGCAAGTTTGACAATTTACTCTTTCCTGTTCCACCATATAGAGAACAAATCCTTATTGTGGAAAAGTTGAAAGAAGTTCTTTCACATGTAGGCGAAATAAATAATGATAGAGATAGCCTTTACACAACTATTAAGATGGTCAAAGACAAAATTCTTGATCTTGCTATTCGTGGGAGGCTGGTTCCTCAGAATCCGGATGATGAGCCTGCATCTGTTCTGTTGGAACGTATCCATGTAGAGAAAGAGGAACTCATCAAACAGGGTAAAATTAAGCGTGATAAGAAGGAAACCATTATCTTCAAAGGTGAGGATAACTCTTATTATTTGAATGATGGTCAGATGACGCTAGATATTAGTGATGATCTCCCATTTGATATTCCAGATTCTTGGGAATGGGTTCGTCTCAAAGATGTATTTATTATCAACCCTCGGAATAAGTTAGATGATGATCTGAATGTATCATTTATTCCCATGTCACTAATAGAGGACGGATATGGTGGCAAGCACACTGCAGAGGTGCGGCATTGGAAAGAAGTGAAAACCGGATTTACTCACTTTGCAGAGGGTGATATTGGTGTTGCCAAGATTACCCCTTGTTTTGAGAACCGAAAATCTACAGTTTTTGAGAATCTAACAAACGGATATGGTGCGGGAACAACAGAACTTCATGTGTTGCGTCCTTTTGGCAAGAGCATTCTTGCACAATATTTGCTAGCATATGTAAAATCCGATTATTTCGTAGAAAACGGGAAACAGGTTTTTACAGGAGCTGTCGGCCAGCAACGTATCGGTAAAGAATACGTTGAGAATGCTTATTTCCCGCTTCCTCCTATTAAAGAGCAGAGACGCATTGTACAGCAAATTGCTGCTGTATTTGAATATCTGAACATGATGTCGGAAGCACTATCTTGACTACAGCCGCCCTCGAAAGAAGGCGGCTGTTTTTTACCACGTTACAATTCTATCCACCAGTGCTTGTTGCTCACTAGCTGTACGACGCAAATATATGCGAGTAGTTTCGATGCTTTCATGCCCCATAAGATCAGCAAGTAAAGCAATATCATTATATTTTTCAAGAAAATTCTTGGCATAACGATGACGGAAAGAATGAGGATAAACAACTCTTTTATCCAAGCCATATTTACCGGCATAATTTTTCAGCTGTTGTGAAATGCCACGAGTAGTAATACGATTCCCATAACGGTTCAAAAACAAATAGCCGGAAGCACGGTTTGTTTCCTCCAGCCATTCGATGGTCTCCGTTCTTAACTTTTTCGGTATATACAATCTGCGTAGTTTGCCTCCCTTTGTATACAGATCGAAGTACCCAAGTTCGATATGTTCAATTTTGATCTGAATAAGTTCGCTGACACGAGCACCAGTAGCAGCCAGATACCAGACCACGAAGTACCACTCCATATTGCCGTCCTTTTTGAGCTGTTTCTTTAAAAAATTGTAATCGGCATTGCTGATCACATTTTCAAGAAAGTTCTTCTGCTGAACCTTTACTGCTTTCAGCTGCAACTTATTCTTCCCTAAATAGACCAGATACTTATTCATAGCCTGAATGCGAAGATTTACCGTCTTGGGCTTAAAAAATTCCATCAGATACCCTTTGTACGCCAATAAATTTTCTTTGCTGATCGTGTCGTAATGGGTGTGATAGTATTCTACCGTCCATAAATACGATGTAATTGTGTTTTCGGAAAGATTGCTCTTTCGCAGGTGCTCTTCAAATGTACTTTGCTGCTTCATAATAAGCGACCTCCTTATAATATTTTCTGCGGTTTTCCGCACAAATATTATAACGGGAATATGTGACTTCCTCTTATTGTGAGAAGATCGGCAAAAGGGTAGAAAACATCGATAATGAGATCCCGCTTAAATTACCTGATAGTTGGACTTGGTGAAGGAGCTATTCGTGTTTTGAGGGTATAGAAAGTGCAAAACCTCAAGGTGAGTTTTTCGATTACATCGATATCGATGCTATTGACAATCGACTTCACAAAATTAAGGAGGCGAAACACCTTCCTGTATCCGATGCCCCAAGCCGATCCAGCAGATCGCTGAAGAACGGAAGTGTTTTATTTTCTTTGGTTAGACCCTACCTTGAAAATATTGCACTGGTTGAAGAAAAATATAGCAGTTGTATTGCTTCCACAGGTTTTTATATCTGCAAAGTCACAACCACCACTTCAAGTGGTGGTTTGAGTTGGCCCTCATAAGGGCCGGTTACATGCTCGCCCAAAAGGGCGGGTATCGCAAGCATTGTTACTGGTCCGCTTATAAAGCGGTACTACTTGAATCTTCTTTCCTCGATTCTTCCGCCTGCTCTCTTATATATTTCTTTATTGCATCTTCTGTGATATTACCA
>DXGZ01000065.1 GCA_019113645.1 Candidatus Mediterraneibacter vanvlietii
TCAGTTTTAACCCATATTGTCAAGTGTGAAATTTCATAACCCTTAGTCAATACCTTTCCGACCGCGTCCGTGCTTTTTTGAAATCTGCATTTGCTCTGACTCTTCCGATTTGAAGAACGCAGAGAACTGCGGAATATAAGTCAGGATCGCTTTTCAAAGGGGAGGGGCGTTGGATTTAGCGACTTCGGAATGGAGTTAAAAAACTTGGGATCTGGCGTAATGACGTTAACAGGGCAGATGGGATTGTCTGAGTGAAACGAGTTGCCCATCTGCCCTGTTGTTTTTAGTCATTTGTCAGATTCCTTAGTTTTTCTTACTCCATGGAGCGGAGCAAAAGACAATGCCCCTCCCCTTTGAATACGGCTTTACAAACTTTATTCCGCGGTTCTCGAACGATTCTCCTGCTCAGAAGAATCAGACAAACTCAGATTCTACTTCTCCAGTTCAATGTCATCGCTGCTGACATGCATCTCTCCATCTGACGTCACGAATACTGCCTCTATTCCCTCCAGGCTGTTGATCAGTTTCATGCCTTTTTCCAGCCCGAGCACAAAGCAGCTGGTGCTTAAGGCGTCTCCGTCAACGGAGAGATCAGAGATGATTGTCACCTGGTCAAGGCCGTTTTCTACCGGATATCCGGTATCCGGATCGAGTATGTGGTGATAGATTGTTCCGTCTTTTTCAAAATATCTTTCATAATTTCCGGATGTAACAACTGACTGATCACTGACTGACAGACTGGCAATTACTGTCCCGCTCTCTGCGAACGGCTCCTGAAGCCCGATCCTGAAATCAGTTCCGTCATAACGTCCTCCCAGGGCTACCATGTTTCCGCCCAGATTAATCAGTGCATGTTCAATTCCTTGGCTTTTCAGATATTCCTTGATTCTGTCCGCAATATAGCCCTTTGCAATTCCCCCGAGATCGATCCTGGCTTCCGGATCTGTCAGAATTACCACATTGCCTTCCACCTGAACGTTATGATAATCAATATGGGAAACAGCTTCTGCAAGGACATCCGGATCCGGAAGCGTCTTCTCCTGATTGTCTGTGAAGTCCCACAGGCTGCTTGCGGCAGCGATCGTAATATCGAACTTTCCGTCAGAGAGGTCTCCGTAACGGATGCCTTCCCGGATGAGATCTGCAGTCTCTTCCGAGACTTCAACCGGGCTTCCGGCAGCCTGATTGATCTTTGATATTTCGCTTGTTTCTATGGTAGGGCTCAGTAGCTGTTCATAAGATGCGCACATCTCTTCGCAGTGATCTATGATTTCGCTGGTTCCGCCCCAGACCTCTATCTGGACAACCGTGTCGAAATACATGCCGGTCATCTGCAGGGATTCTGTTTCCCTGGGAGAGGTACAGCCGCCGAGTACGCTCCCCATGGCAAGGGTGCCGGTGAGCAGCAGCGCCATTGAAGCTTTTTTCATTTTATTATGCAATCTTTTTCTTCCTTTCCTGTAAGCAGTTTGTTGTTCATTTTTCTCCACGCGATATTTTAAGTTATGATGAAAAAAGAAACTATACAAATTATAAAGAGTTTGCGGCTGAGATACAACTGGAAATAACCAAATACTGAACTGCCGGACAGAATCGCAGGGCTGTTTCATGAATAAAAATTAACTATGGAGAATTTCTGGAAAAAGCTGGAAAATATAGAGCTATAAATTTGCTGTATATTTCTGGCTTTTTTTGTCTGATAGGAGAAAACTCATGGAAAACAGAAGAATCAGGATGTCGAGTTTCTTGTCGAGCACAGGCGCAGCAAGAGAAGAACCAGCACTGCGCTGTTCATATAACAGCACAGTGCCGGTTCTGTTATTGTCCTGTAAGACTGCGGCTGCTCAGTCATCGTCATCCTCGCCGCTGTCATCTCCGTCGTCCCAGTCATCATCCCCGTAACTGCTGTCTCCGTCGTCTGTATCATCGCCGGCATCCTCATACAGATCATCGGTAGCGTCGTCATCATAGCCGGAATCACCCGCTGCGGGCTGCACTGGTTCTGGTTCTGCGGCCGGTTCGGGCGCGGGTTCAGGATCCGGGATAGGGATCGTGATGCTCTGCGGCTCCTCCAGGACATCCGCGTCTATCGTCCCAACACTGACATTGATCGTGAGGTCGTACTGCTTCAGGTGCTCATTCAGCTCGTCGACCAGATCTTTTTCAAGGGTATCTGCCCACTCTGTGTTTTTAGAATTGACGAGAAGGGCGACCTGACCGCCGTCATCGAGGAAGCCAAGATCGATCGCCCGGTCGGTGAGCTCGTCGGTGACAGTGTACTTGTCTTTCCCTTCATATTCATAGCCGTCGATCAGAGTTTTCCCGTCCTCATTTATGCCGTCAAGATCAAGGACCCTGCCGGAACGGCTCAGAGTCATCTCGACGTCAGGATTGATCTGCATCTGTATTGTGCCGTAGGGAAGGAAGAAATATTGATATTCATACACCCCGAATACGGCGACGCAGATGCAGGCCGCCAGGCTGGCTGCAAGACGGATGACACGGTTCACCCGTTTCTTTTTGTCTTCCGGATATTTTAAGGGGAAAGCTCTTTCAACAATGTCTCCAATCTGATACCCCACATTGGCAGCCTTGATGAAACGGCCTTCATTGTCCAGAAGGACGGCGTAGGCGGTATGCACTTCCATTACTAAATACGTCGTGTTTTCTTTCATATTCGGCTCCGTTTCTATGTAATCAGCAGTGTTTATAAGGTCTCGGACAGATGATAAAGGTGACCGCGTATGATCTCGTACCCGTTGGTAAACGCAAGAAGGACTGCGATCAGATACTTCCGATGGCGTTCCAGTGTTTTCTTGTCAACACCGGAAAGGTTTGAAAGCGCCGTGATGGGCAGTTTTTTTGTCTGGACAAGTTCATCCAGGTATTCGGGATGTCTCCGGGCTGAGGTCAGCACCTTCTGGCACGCTCTGAGTGTGCGTTCCTGCCGGGGGCAGTTATCCGCCACGTCGGAAAAAGAGATACCGAATCCTTCCAGACACTGTTCAAATTCTGTGATCTCTTCTTTTGCTGCGCTCCTGTGGTGCGAGGTCTCTATTTCATTTGTCGGATCCTCCAGGTGATCGATCTTGAGCGCGTCTTCTTCTCCGTCCTGTATCGGCTCGTGAAGAGAGACTACCTTTGCATGTTTTTTTTCCCTGCGGTAATGATCGATCAGCCGGCTCCGGATCCCGCGCGAAGCATAGGCGAGAAATGCGCCCCGGTGCTTTTCGTATCCGAGAATAGCCTCGTAGAATGCAAGAAGCACTATGCTGAACTCTTCATCCTGGCCTTCTACAGGCGCCCTGTGAAGAAATTTTGCTGCTTCAGCACGAATAAAACCCATATATTGACGGATCAGAGCATCTGCAGCTTCGGAATCCGTCTTGGCCGCATATACCTGTTCTGTCAATTCATGCCCACCGCTCATAAACATTATCCTCCTGATAGTAGAATACGTAAGAAATATCGTATTATCGGGGTCGTGAGTAAAAATTTTTATCAGTATATTGGGGGAATGTTAAAACAAGATTTGATATATGTAAAATTGGCGTAAAATTAATCGGATGCGGGAAGAATGAGCAGAATCCTTTCCTTATATATTGAAATAAGGGGCAAGGCCTCAGGAAAAATAAAAATAAAAAAATCTGCGGCGACCCCGTTTTCAGGAAACTTCTTCCGTATCCTACAACATAAACAAAACAAACACAGATAAAAACAAAGGAGTGAATGAATTATGACGAAAAAAACTTTGATCACCACATTAGCAGCAACATTAACACTTTCTCTTTTCACAGGAGTGATGACGGGATGCGGAAGCCGGAGCGCACAGGGAAATGTGAACCTGCCCCAGGAAGCAGTACAGGAGCAGGCGGAAGGCGGAGTGATCTCTGTCAAGGTAAATCCAGAGATCGCGGTATCCTACGATGAGCAGGGGCTGGTAACAAAAATCGAGGGCCGCAACGACGACGGCAAAACGATCGCGGTTGATTATACAGACTATGAAGGAAAAGACTGCCGCCAGGTAATCTGCGATCTGGTCGCAAATATCGATGGCGCGGGATATCTCGTGGAGGAAACTGAGGGAGAGGGCAGGCAGATCACACTTGAGATCGAGGCCGGATCCATCCTTCCGAGTGAAAACTTCCTCAGCAATATCGTGGCAGGGATCCAGGAATACACAGGAAGCAAAAATCTGAATGCATCGGTAGCGGTAGACGGCGAGAGCAACTATGGATGGACGAATTACGGAGATACAGATTACGGCCCGGACAACGACGGCGTGACGGACTACAATGACACAGACTACGGCCCGAACAATGACGGCGTGACAGACTACAATGACACAGATTATGGTCCGAACAACGATGGCGTGACGGATTATGACGACACAGACTACGGTCCGAACAACGATGGTGTGACGGATTATGACGACACAGACTACGGTCCGAACAACGATGGCGTGACAGATTACGACGATACAGACTACGGCCCGAATAATGACGGTGTGACGGATTACAACGATACAGACTACGGCCCGAACAATGACGGTGTGACAGATTACAGTGCGCCGGCATCGCCTGCGGCTCCGTCTTACAGCGGCGACTCCGGTTATGATGACGGCGACTCAGGATACGATAATGGAGATTCAGGATATGACAACGGCGATTCCGGTTATGATGATTGAGAAAACTCCGATATCTTTCCGACATGAGCTGAAACATCTGATCACCCGCGGGGAAGACCGGATCCTTTCAGAACGGCTCGGCAGGCTGTTTGCACATGACAGCCATGCGGGCCCGGAAGGAGTGTACCAGGTGAACAGCCTCTATTTTGACACCCCGGACGACAAAGCGCTGACACAGAAGACTGCCGGGGTGAGCGGGAGGGAGAAGTTCAGGCTGAGGTATTATGGCAGCGATACTGCATTCCTCCGGCTGGAGAAAAAGATCAAGCAGGGCGGGCTGTGTGCAAAGCGCAGTGCCCGCCTTACTGCAGAGCAGGCAGAGCTTCTCCTGGAGGGCAGAATTGATTTCCTGCTCGGGAGCGGAGATCCTCTGCTGATCGAGCTGTACAGCAAGATGAAGGGGGAGCTGCTACGGCCGCGGACAATCGTAACGTACGAGAGAGAAGCGTTCATCTACTCTCCCGGGAATGTGCGGGTGACACTGGACAGGAATCTCCGCACCGGACTCCGCAGTACGGAGTTCCTTGATCTGGAGAACCGGACTGTGACTGCCGCGCAGGATACGATCCTCGAAGTGAAGTATGACGCTTTTCTTCCGGACATCGTAAGGATGGCGGTGCAGACTCCGGATCGCAGGACGGGAGCCTATTCCAAATATGCATCGTGCAGGAGATATGAATAGCGCAGGCCGTGAAAGCGCCCGTCAGGACGCATCGGCTGCGGAAAATACATGATAACAGAAAAGGTGGAAATTTTATGACGTTTCAGGATATATTTAAATCCAGTTTCCTTGAAAATGTAAATGCGATCTCAGTCCTGGATATGGCGCTGGCGCTCATTCTGGCTTTTGCGCTGGGATTGTTCATTTTTTTCATATATAAAAAGAGCTACTGCGGGCTTATGTACTCGGCGGCGTTCGGCGCGACGCTGGTGGCGCTCACATTGATCACGACGCTTTTGATCCTGGCGGTGACCAGCAATATCGTTCTTTCCCTCGGTATGGTCGGCGCCCTGTCTATCGTGAGATTCAGGACTGCCATCAAGGAGCCGATGGACATTGCATTTCTGTTCTGGAGCATTGCTGCAGGAATCGTGCTTGCAGCTGGTTTTATCCCGCTGGCCGTGTTCGGAAGCTTCTTCATCGGACTGGTGCTCCTGATCTTCTCGGGGAGTAAGAATGTGGAGCGCCCGTACATCCTGGTGGTCCACTGTGGGACAGAGGAGCAGGAAAAAGAGGTGCGCGAATATGTAAAAGCGCAGGTGAAAGCGCTCTCGCTGAAGAGCAAGAGTGTATCGCCGGGCTGCATTGAGCTGAATTATGAAGTGCGTTTCCCGGAGGGAGAGTCAGGATTCGTAAATGCGATTTCCGAGATGGACGGCGTGACGCACACAGTACTTGTTTCATATAACGGAGATTACATGGGGTAGCAGAAGATGCTGAAGCACAGACACATTGATAAAATCTGTATCGCGGTGATCCTGCTTGCATGCGTTCTGACAGCCGGGTTCATGAACGGCGAGAAGCTCGGGATCCGGTCGGCCTCCGCGGATCCTGAGTATGCCTTGCGGATTTTTGACGACAGCCGGGTACACATGGTGGATATCAGGATCGAGGACTGGGAAGGATTTCTTGAGAATGCTTCGGAAGAAGAATATGCTGAATGTGACGTGGAGATCGATGGGGAGGTGTTTTCCTCTGTCGGGCTGCGGGCAAAAGGAAACAATTCTCTGAGGCTCGTGGAAGAGTTTGGGCTGAACAGGTACAGCCTGAAACTGGAATTTGACCACTTTCAGGACGGCAGTATATATTATGGGCTGGATAAGCTGTCTCTCGACTCCTCCTATCAGGACAACAGCTATCTCAAGAATTATCTCGCCTATGACATGATGGAATATATGGGAGTCCCGGCACCGCTTACCAGTTATGTGTGGGTCACTGTGAACGGAGAGGACTGGGGGCTCTTCCTGGCGGTGGAGGAACCTGAGGAGGCGTTCGCACGCAGGAATTACGGCTCGGATCACGGTCCGCTGTACAAGCCGGACTACCGCTCGCTGGAGGCGGAGAACAGCGATGTAGCTTTGAAATATACTTCGAACGATCCGTCAGACTATGATAATATTTTCAGAAATGCGAAGTTTGATATCGACAGCGAGGACCAGGAACGGCTGATCCGGGCGCTGAAGATCCTCTCCGAGGGAGAAAACCTGGAGGAGGCGGTGAATGTGGATGAGGTGCTCAGGTATTTTACAGTACAGGTATTTACAGTCAATCTGGACAGTTATCTGGGAAGGACCGGACACAATTACTTCCTCTATGAAAAAGATGGGATCCTCAGCATCCTTCCGTGGGACTATAATCTGGCCTTTGCGACATATTCTCTCGGAATGCCGGATCCAGTAAACGATGCAGAGCTGTATGTAAACTATCCGATCAATACTCCGGCGCCGGGGGAGATCATGAGGAACCGTCCGCTCTATCACAATCTCATGAAGAACGATGAATATTTTGCAAAGTACCATGAATATTTCGATCAGTTTATCGCGGGATATTTTGAGAGTGGATTGTTTGAGAAGAAGGCTGCGGAGACGACGAAGATGATCGCGCCGTATGTGAAGAAGGATCCCACTGCATTCTGCTCCTACGAGGATTATCTCACCGCTGTACGGACGATCACGGACTTCTGCCTCCTGCGCGCTGAGAGTGTCAGGGGACAACTCTCGGGAGAGATCCCCTCTACGATCCGCGGGCAGCAGGAAGACACAGAGAGCCGGGTGGACGCGTCTGAGGTCTGGCTGCCGGATATGGGCGAGGTCTCGGACCTTCGGGATTAAGTCGTAGGTGTATTCATGAAACAACCCTGGACAGAATCGAACATGTGGTTGCATTCTAAATGTCAGTGTGCTATGATATTTGTCGTGATGAGGTTAATTATATGAAGAAAAATGACTGGTTTTTGGCGGCTGGCATTCTGATCGCAGCCGCTGTTATACTTTTGATTCAGCTGATGGGAGCGGCCAGAGGCGAGCTTACTGTCTCTGTCACGGTTGACGGTGTGCTTTACGGAACATATTCCCTGGCTGAAGATATTCAGGTGGATATTAATGAAACCAACCGTCTGATCATCGAGGACGAGAGTGTCCGCATGGAGTGGGCGGACTGTCCGGACCAGGTCTGCGTAAATCATGTAAGTATCTCCCGGGATGGCGAGAGCATTATCTGTCTGCCGAACCGTGTCGTTGTCTCAATCAACGGAACTGAATCTGCCGGACTGGATGGCATTGCGCAGTGATCTTTCGGCAATGTTTTCGTGTCAGCGGAAGGAACGAAGGTTTCTTCCGGAAATTGAAAGAACCATTTTAAGAACTAACAAGAAACGAAAGGGAACAGGATGAAGCAGAAAGCGGCTTACTTCGGCGTATTTACAGCGCTTGCACTGATCTTCAGTTATGTTGAAACATTAATACCGGTCAATTTCGGAATTCCCGGCGCAAAGCTCGGGCTCGCCAACCTGATTATTGTTATTTTCCTGTATAAAACAAACTGGAGAGAGGCTCTGCTTCTTTCTGTTGTGAGAATCGTTCTGTCCGGGTTTATTTTCGGGAATCTTTTTGCGATTTTATACAGTCTTGCGGGAGGAATCCTGAGTCTGGCGGTTATGGCGCTCCTTCAGAAGAGCGGCAAATTCAGCGTGATTGGCGTCAGTATCGCAGGAGGGGCAAGCCACAATGTCGGACAGCTGATTGTAGCAATGATCGTGGTGGAAACATACCAGGTCGGATACTATCTTCCGGTTTTGCTTGTGGCAGGTGTAATTACCGGTGCGCTGATCGGGATTATTTCCAGCCAGGTGCTGGTACGGATCCGCGATATCCATCTCGGACAGTCAAAATAGTTAAAAATCAGTCGAAATAGCTGAAAATACAAGAGAGGGGCTTATCGAAAAATGATTTCATATGTAAGAGGCGAGCTGGCAGCCATCGAGGAACAGAAAGCGATAATCGATGTGGGAGGCGTGGGATACGGAGTGTTTATGTCACAGCAGTCCCTTTCGCTTCTTCCCCCTGCCGGCAATGAAGTGAAGATATATACGTATCTGAATGTGAAGGAGGACGCCCTCCAGCTGTTCGGGTTTCTCACCAGAGATGATCTGGATATATTCAGACTTGTAATAGGTGTAAGCGGCATAGGTCCAAAAGGCGGTCTCAACATTCTGTCCTGCATGTCCCCTGATGAGCTCAGGTTTGCGATCATGTCCGGAGATGCGAAAGCGATATCCGCAGCGCCCGGCATCGGCAAGAAAACCGCTGAAAAACTGATTGTGGAACTGCGCGACAAGGTGCAGATAGAAGATGTACTGGAACATGCTGCGCATGGGGATGAAAACAGCGGCGCTGGAACTGTTTCTGATGCGGGCGGCGGAATGCAGGCGGAAGCTGTACAGGCTCTTGTCGCTCTCGGATACGGAAGCGCGGAAAGTCTGAGGGCTGTCAAGAAGACATCTCCTGATTGCGAAACAGTAGAAGATATATTGAAGGAGGCTCTGAAATATCTTTTCTGATTATCTGCCAGAAAGGAGTTTACAGATTAAGTCATGGGGAAACGAATCATTACTACGGAAAATCTGGAAGAGGATATTAAGATAGAAGGGGAGCTTCGGCCCCAGCATCTGGACGAGTACATCGGTCAGGAAAAGGCGAAGCAGACGCTTGGGATTTATATTGAAGCAGCCAAAGCAAGAGGCGAGGCTCTGGACCATGTGCTGTTTTATGGTCCGCCGGGACTTGGCAAGACAACTCTGGCAGGCATCATTGCCAACGAAATGGGGGTCCATATGAAGGTGACGTCCGGTCCTGCAATTGAAAAACCGGGGGAAATGGCAGCGATTCTGAACAGCCTTCAGGAGAGAGACGTCCTCTTTGTGGACGAAATTCACCGCCTGAACCGGCAGGTGGAAGAAGTACTGTATCCTGCCATGGAAGATTATGCGATCGATATTATGATCGGAAAAGGAGCAGGTGCCAGGTCCATTCGTCTGAATCTCCCGCAGTTCACCCTTGTGGGAGCCACCACCCGGGCCGGAATGCTTACCGCGCCTCTTCGTGACCGTTTCGGAGTTGTCAATCGTCTGGAATTTTACACAGATGAGGAACTGAAAACGATTATCCTGCGTTCCGCGAAAGTGCTGGACGTGGAGATCGAAGATGAGGGCGCGCTGGAACTCGCCAGACGTTCACGCGGCACCCCGCGTCTTGCCAACCGGCTTTTAAAACGTGTCCGTGATTTCGCGCAGGTAAAATACGACGGCAAAATCACAAAAAATGTGGCGAATTACGCGCTGGATCTTCTCGACGTGGACAAATACGGTCTTGATCACATTGACCGGAGCATTCTGCTCACCATGATTGAAAAATTCCAGGGCGGACCGGTAGGGCTCGATACCCTTGCCGCCGCCATCTCAGAAGACGCAGGGACTCTGGAGGATGTGTATGAGCCTTATCTTCTGAAAAACGGTTTTATCCAGCGGACGCCGAGGGGAAGGGTCGTGACAGATTTCGCCTACCAGCACCTTGGAATCCCCATAATTCGCGAATCCTGAAAAAACAGTTGGTTTTTGCTGGTAAATAGTTTATAATATCACTTAAGAAATGCGAGGAGGATGCTATGAGTTCAGCAAAACATTTTACAGAAGTATTGATCGGGGGGAAGGTATATACTCTAAGCGGATTCGAGGGCGAGGAATACCTGCAGAAAGTATCTTCCTATCTGAACCACAAAATTACGGAGTGCGCAAACAGCGAGGGATACCGCAAGCAGAGCGCTGATACGCGAAACGTACTTCTTGCCCTGAATATAGCGGACGATTATTTTAAAGCAAAGAAACAGGGAGATTCCCTTGAAAGTGATATCGAACTGAAAGACAAGGAGATGTATGATCTGAAGCATGAGCTCATTTCCGCACAGATCAAGCTTGAGAACGCGGAGAAGGAGCTTGCCAAGATGAAGGAAGAGAACAATGATCTCCAGATGCAGATCGTCAAACTGGAAACAGAGATGAAGAACCGCAGAAGATAAGCGGGAGATTGGGATAAACGGGAAATACATAAAACGGGCTGTCTTAACCGACAGCCTGTTTCGTTAATCGGAAATTTACGAAAGGCTGCAGTATTTTATGACAGAGAAGAAAATCGAGATTCTGGCGCCCGCCGGTTCCTATGAATCCTTTCACGCAGCTCTCTGCGCGGGAGCTGACGCGGTATACGCAGGAGGAAACAGATTCGGCGCCAGGGCATACGCGGACAATTTTACGCAAGAGGAACTGATCCGCGCCATTGACGAAGCGCACCTGCACGGGAGAAAACTTTATCTGACCGTCAACACGCTCCTGAAAGACCGTGAGATGGACGAATTATACGATTATCTTGCTCCACTCTACAGCGCGGGGCTGGATGCGGTTATTGTGCAGGATGCGGGCGTTTTGTCTTTTGTACGGGAGAATTTCCCGGAAATGGATATTCACGCCAGCACACAGATGGCGATCACCGGAGCCCTGGGTGCGAAGTTTATCGAAGAGCAGGGGGCAAAACGCGTTGTTCCCGCCCGTGAACTGTCGCTTGGCGAGATCCGGGCGATTCGGGAACAGACAGGACTTGAGATCGAATGTTTCGTGCATGGAGCGCTCTGTTACTGTTATTCGGGACAGTGCCTTTTGAGCAGCCTGATCGGCGGAAGAAGCGGGAACAGAGGTCAGTGCGCGCAGCCCTGCCGTCTTCCATATACTGTAAACGGCCGGAAACGGCATTACCTGAGCCCGAAGGACATCTGTACGGTTGAGATTATCCCGGAACTGATCGAAGCAGGCATTGACTCTTTCAAGATTGAAGGGCGCATGAAGAAGCCGGAGTACACCGCTGCAATAACGTCCATATACCGGAAATATACAGATCTCTATCTGAAGAATGGAAAAGAAAAATTTCGCGTACTTCCGGAAGATAAGGAAATGCTTCTTGACCTGTACAACAGGGGCGGATCTTCTTCCGGTTATTACATGATGCACAACGGGAAAGAGATGATGGCTCTGGACCGCCCAAACCACGCAGGCATACCGGCGGTAAAAGTCATCCGTCAGAAAGGAAGGGAAGTGCAGGGCACAACGCTCACCGCGCTTCATTCCGGGGATGTCATTGAGATAACCGGCGGCAAAAACAATTACACAACCGGACAGGACAGGCTAAAAGGCGATGCAATCTCTTTCCTTGTGGCGAAAAACATCCGTCTGAAACCAGGCACTGTACTGAACAGAGTAAGAAACGACTCGCTGATACGCCGGATGCACGACGATTACGTCAGCCACAGGCTCCAGAGAGCTGTAAAAGGTAATATACGGATCCGTCCAATGGAACCGGCAGTCCTCACGGTAAGCTGCGGCGCTGCTTCCTACACCGCAGTCACCGCTGAACCGGTCCAGCCGGCTCAAAACCGGCCCATGGATCAGGATCGGATCCTGTCGCAGATCAAAAAGACCGGGAATCTGGAATTCTTCTTTGAAAACCTGGAAATAGATATGAAAGGAGAGATCTTTCTTCCGATCCAGGTGCTCAACCAGCTGCGAAGAGATGCACTGGAGGGCCTGGCGTATGTTTTGAAGCAGTCTTTCAGACGGGAATCCCGGATGAACTTTTCTCTGCCTTATGACATTGCGCCTTCTGCTGAAGATCAAATGTCGCCTTTTTCCGTATCAGCCAGAACAGGCGAACAGATAGAACAGATCCGGATTTTTGCAGAAGAGAATCCCGGAATGATCGCGCGCATTACTGTTGACGCGGACCTGTTTGACACGTCTCTCCCAGGTGCCGCTCTGCCGGGTGCGGACTTTGATATTCACAAAAATATCGATAACATTGACAGAATCGTTTCACAAGGCGCCTGCTTTACGGCTGCGCTTCCGCCTGTTTTCAGAGAATGCGCCGGACGTTATGAAAATCTGCTCTCACAGATAGAGAAAATGGTTCCCCCAGGCGCTGTTATGATCCGGAATTATGAGGAATATCTGTTCTTAAGAGAGACCGGATTTGACAAAAATGTAATTCTGGACCATAATCTATATGTGTTTAACCGCTATGCAAGAGATTTCTGGAAGCGGCTCGGCGTCCATGATTTCACCGCACCGCTTGAACTGAACGCGGATGAACTGGCCCGAACCGGGATCACCGACTGCGAACTTATGGTCTACGGGACACTGCCGGTTATGATTTCCGCCCAGTGTATCAAAAAAACATGCGGACAGTGCACCGGAACTCCGGATGTCGTAACGCTGACAGACCGCACGGGCTGCGAATATATGGCAGAGATGAGGTGCGGTTCCTGCTGTAATGTAATTTATAACAAAACTCCTCTTTATCTCGGAAAGTATGAGAAAGAGATTTCATCTCTTTCTCCGAAAGCGCTGAACCTGCGCTTTCTGCATGAATCCGGAAGCCGCACAGAGGAAATATTAAATCTAGTGAAGAATACATTTTCTTCGGAAGAAAGGACGGAAGCGCTGAACTTTGACTGTATACAGGGGCATTTTATGCGCGGAGTCCTCTAATCAGGTGATAATATGACAAACATTTTTATTCAGCTATCCAAATACATTATTATTGCCCTTATGGCAGCTTATACGTTTTCCTGTTTTTCCATCTTCACAAGAAATTACGAGGATGAGGAAAAAAGGGTTCTTATCCGGCAGAACGTGCTTCTTTTTCTGATGCAGCTCCTCGCGTTTCTGACAATGTATCTGTCGGAAAATGACATGAGGATTCTGTTCATTTACGCGGCGCTGGCTGTTGTTCTTCTGGCTGTGATCATTCTGTATAATCTGATCTACCCGAATGTATCGCGGCTGGTTGTCAATAATATGTGTATGCTGATCACTTCGGGAATGATTATGATTACGAGACTTTCGGCAGATAATGACTCGCCTTACGGTTCCGCTGTCCGACAGCTGATCTTTGTTGTCCTGGGAGCTGTCATCGCGCTGATCGTACCCGTTCTGATCAGAAAACTTACGTTTCTTGACAGGTGGACATACGTATACGCGGCAGTCGGCGGTGCAGCGCTGCTTGCGGTCGCCCTGTTTGCACAGATATCCGGGGGCGCAAGGCTTGGATTTGAGATTATGGGAATCAATATCCAGCCATCAGAGTTTGTCAAGATTCTGTTTGTGTTTTATGTTGCGTCAAGCCTGAACAAATCAAAAGAATTTAAAAATATCGTGATCACCACGGCGGTGGCTGCGGCACATGTGCTTATTCTTGTGCTCTCTACCGACCTGGGAGCCGCGCTTATTTTCTTTGTCGTCTATCTTGTTATGCTTTATGTTGCGACGAGACAGCCCCTGTACGCGATCGCCGGACTGCTTGCGGGCGCTGGCGCGGCAGTGATTGGCTACCATCTGTTTGCCCATATACAGGTGCGTGTGGAAGCGTGGCAGGATCCCATCGGCACATACGGAAGCAGCGGTTACCAGGTGGCACAGTCACTGTTCGCCATAGGAAGCGGCAGCTGGTTCGGAACCGGACTGTTCCAGGGTCAGCCGGACATGATTCCTGTCGCGGAGACAGACTTTATCTTCTCGGCGATTGTGGAGGAGATGGGCGTCATCTATGGTCTGTGTCTGATCCTGATCTGCGTAAGCTGTTATGTCATGTTCCTGAACATTGCGATGGAACTGCGAAATCGGTTTTACAAACTCGTGGCGCTCGGTCTTGGAACCTGTTACATATTCCAGGTATTCCTGCAGATCGGCGGCGTCACAAAATTCATCCCTTCAACAGGAATGACACTTCCGTTCGTGAGTTATGGCGGAAGCTCCATGCTCAGTACGATGATCATGTTTGCTATCATACAGGGATTATATATCCTCCGTGAAGACGAAGAAGAAGAGCTTGAAAGAGAAAAGGAGGCGGAAAATGGCCTGGGAAGAACAGCAGCCCGAAAGAAGAAGAAGGGCACCCCAAAATTCGAAGACGTCCCGAAACAGCGGCAGAAACAGAGGCCGCGCCAAAAACAGAGAGCGCGCACAAAATAGGGAATTCGCCTGGATTACCTACCTTTTTGTTATTCTGTTTATTGCTTTGATGGGATACGTTGTTTATTTTACGATTGTGCGGGCATCCTCTTTTGTAAACAGTCCGTACAACCAGAGGCAGGATGCGTTTGCCGAAAATGTAATCCGGGGCGATATCACGGATCGTAACGGCAATGTTCTCGCCCAGACAAATGTAGCTGAGGACGGAACTGAGACAAGATATTATCCCTATGGCTCCCTCTTTTCTCATGTAATCGGATATAGTGATCCCGAACTTGGGAAGACAGGGCTTGAATCCGTAGAGAATTTCGAACTTCTGACTTCAAACGCATTTTTTGTCGAAAAGATCCAGAATGAATTTAACGGAGCAAAAGATCAGGGCGACACAGTTGTCACTACACTGGACGCAGATCTCCAGCAGGCGGCTTATGATGCTCTGGGAGATAACAAAGGCGCGGTTGTTATCATGGAAGCGGACACCGGAAAGATTCTGTCTATGGTGTCAAAACCTGATTTTGACCCGAACAGCCTTTCATCCAACTGGGATTACCTGAATTCCGATGAAGAGAACAGCCCGCTGCTTAACCGTGCGACAAGCGGTTCCTATGCGCCGGGATCAGTATTTAAAATAGTAACCACGCTTGCTTATATGCGGCAGAACAGTGATTATTCATCCTATTCCTATGACTGCTACGGGTCCATCACGGAAGGGGATGTGACCATCCGCTGTTTCAACAGTACTGTCCACGGCCTTCAGGACCTCCGGCAAGCCTTTGCAAACTCCTGTAATTCGGCGTTTTCAAATATCGGTCTGGGGCTTGATATCTCCGGCTACCGGGATACGGCGGAGGACCTGCTTTTCAACTCAGAGCTTCCCAGTGTGCTTGACTATACAAAGAGCTCCTTTGCGCTGGATGAGGATTCTGATACAGCAGAGATCATGATGACAGCAATGGGACAGGGCGAAACAACTGTAAGTCCTTACCATATGGCGCTGATCACACAGGCGATCGCCAACGGCGGCACACTGATGGAGCCCTATCTGGTGGAGAGTGTGACCAACTATACGGGAACTGAAGTACGGCGGAACGTGCCGAAGAGCTATGCAAGGCTGATGTCTTCAGAGGAAGCGGCTCAGTTAAAGGAATATATGACAGCCGTGGTTAACGAGGGAACCGGATCCGTACTGAGCGGACGTTCCTACACCGTTGCCGGAAAGACCGGCACAGCGGAATACAGCCTGACGGACGGCGAGAGAACCCATTCCTGGTTCGTCGGATTCACCAATGTGGACAACCCGGAACTTGTCATCAGCGTCATTACCGAAGGCTCTGACGGAAGCGCCGGCGGAAAAGCAGTATCCATAGCCGGAACGATTCTGGATTCGTATTATAATTAGCGTGAAGTAATTCATCGTTGGCAGGCGGTAATCATATGCATATTCAATTTTACTGTGATTTAAATGTCAGTGAATGCTGGCGGGGAAAAGAGGAAAAAATAAAGAGAAAGATCCGCAGGAACAGGATGATGCCCAACATATATATCGTTGCACTTTCTCAGGGAGACCAGAACCACCTGGAGTTTTTCTCAGGTATTCTCCTGAAGCAGCATGTGTTTGACAGCGCAGAGATATTCGCTGTCGGGATCGCTGACGGTTATGACGAGGCTTTATATATGGTTGAAGCGATCGCCGGAAAAGTGTACGAAGAAACCGGAGAAACTGATATCCGCCGGTATATTCTGGCGCGGCAGAAAGAATTTGAAGAGACAGGACGGTAAAAGGGATGTTACATATCATTCTGCTTATTTTAAAAATATTAGGCTTCCTGCTTCTCGGAATCCTCGGGCTTGTAATCCTGCTCGCAGCAGTATTCCTTATATCACCAGTCGTTTACCGGGCTGACGTCTCGGTTGACAACAGCCTGGAAAGCCTGAAGGGGAAGTTTAGATTCCACTGGCTTTTCCGCCTCATTTCCGGATCCTTTTCCTATGAGGACGGTACCTTTGAGTGGAGTCTGCGTGCGGCATGGAAGCGCTTCGGCAGCGGTGGTACCGCAGATGGCAGTATGTCAGGTCCTGTCGGGACCGGTGCCGCGGAGCGCAAAACCAAAGCAAAGGAGCGCCGTCCTGCAGGTAAAGACAAAACTGCCGGGGAGAAACAGATCCCTGCCGAAAAGGAAGACGGAGCTGCTGCGCAGAAACAGATCCCAGATGAAAAGGAAGACAGAGCTGCTGCGCAGAAACAGATTTCTGCCGCCGGTTCAGATAAAACGGTCTCGAAAAAGTGGGAACCCGCTGCTACGGAAAAGAAATCCGGCAGTACAGATTCTGAAACAAAAAAATCATTTGCCGGAAGAATCGGTGACAAGTTTTCAAAAATTCAGGAAAAGATAAAATATACAATTCAAAAGATATGTGCTAAGATAAAAGCGTTAGTGAATACAAAAGAAAAGATGGAAGCTTTTCTTAAAAACGAAACGCATCAGAACGCGTTCCGCAGAGTGATAAAAGAAACCCGCCGTTTGCTGCGTTTTCTTCGCCCGAAGAAAGCTGACATCAAAGTGGAGTTCGGATTCAATGATCCTGCCCATACAGGTTACCTGCTTGCCGGGATCAGCCTGATCTATCCGATGATCGGTGAATTTACCGAGCTGCAGCCTGACTTTGAACACCGGGTACTCAGAGGGCAGGGATCTGTAAGCGGAAAAATCCGATTCCTGTACGCGCTTGTTTTTGCTCTCTGCATTATTGCAGATAAGAATGTGAGAACGACTTTCCGGCATATACGTAAATTCAAATTATAAAAATAATAAGTCCATCATGAGGAGGAATACAAAATGGCTGAATCAAACAACAATTTCAAATCCACACTGGAGTCTCTGTTCAGAGGAATGGACGGCGTCGTCTCTTCCAAAACAGTGGTTGGCGACGCGATCCACATCAACGGAACGATCATTCTTCCTCTTGTGGATGTATCTTTCGGTATCGGTGCCGGCGCATTTTCCGGTGAGAAGAAGGAAAAAGGAATGGGGGGGATCGGCGGCAAGATGACCCCGAGCGCTGTGATTGTAATTCAGGATGGAAAAACCAGGCTGGTCAACATTAAAAACCAGGATACGATTACCAAGATACTGGACATGGTTCCTGATGTCGTTGACCGCTTCACCACAAAGAAAGAGGATCGAATGACGGAAAAAGACGTGATGGACATTCTTGACTCTGACGAAGATCAGGATTAATTTTAACAGGACCGCATCGGCATGATTAACATAACCGCTGCGGTCCTGTCTGTCTCTGGTTTTGTTCTATTTTCAGAATAATTACATAGAATAGAATAACAGACCTGCCGGAAGTGAAGAGTAATGAAAAAAGTATGTGGATTCGCGCTGTTCTGGATGGCACTTGGTATGTTTATAATGATGCTTCTTCCGAATCTGGTCTGGGGTGTGATTCTGATTGCCCTGTTCCTTATTGTAGGCTATCGTCTTTTCTGCTGCTGAACCGGGAGACTGAGAATGGCAAAAAAATACGGATCCGCTTTATCAGCAGATCCGCATTTTTCCGTGTCGTCTAAATATCAGAAGCCGTCAGATTAAGCACGCTCAACGCGTCCGGACTTCAGGCAGGATGTACATACATACATCTTTTTGGAACCGCCTTCTGTTTTCACTCTGACAGATTTAACATTTGATTTCCACATTTTCGGTGTCTTTCTATGAGAGTGGCTCACGCTGTTTCCGAAATGAGCACCCTTTTCACAAATAGCACATTTAGCCATGACTGCACCTCCTAACAATATGAACTCGTCGTATAGACTCATAACAATGATATTCTAGCAGAAAGATTTTCTTAATGCAAGTATTTTTTAAAAAAAACGAATCCATATTGTAAAATTCTTTAAGTGATAGTATAATAATCATGTTATTTATGGCAAAAATCCATTATATAGAACTGGAGGTAAACATGATGAAGGGAAGTATGAGCACAGATCTTGGAATCATCACGGTCAATCCTGAAGTGATTGCCAAATATGCCGGTTCCGTTGCTGTCGAGTGTTTCGGGATCGTCGGCATGGCGGCTGTCAGCGTAAAAGACGGTCTTGTTCGCCTTTTAAAGAAAGAAAGCCTCACACATGGAATTCAGGTAGAGATTTCCGATGAAAACGCCCTCACCCTGAACTTTCATGTCATTGTCGCTTATGGCGTGAATATCCTTTCTGTTTCTGACAATCTTATGAGCAATGTAAAATATAAGGTTGAAGAATTTACCGGAATGACGGTAGAAAAGATCAACATCTTTGTTGAAGGTGTGAGAGTGATAGATTAAGGAGGATATTGTCGTGGCTGTTAAAACGATAAATACGGAGATGCTCCGGAAAATGTTCCTTGCCGGAGCCGCAAATCTTGATGCAAAAAAAGAATTCATCAATGAATTGAATGTATTCCCGGTGCCGGACGGCGATACGGGTACAAATATGACGCTGACGATCATGTCGGCAGCAAAAGAGGTACAGGCTCTTGAGAAGCCGGATATGGTTTCCATGGCAAAAGCGATCTCCTCCGGGTCACTGAGGGGCGCCAGAGGGAATTCCGGTGTCATCCTGTCACAGCTTCTCCGTGGATTTACAAAGGAGATACGCGAATATACCGAGATTGATGTGAATGTACTGGCGAAAGCATGCGACCGTGCAACTGCAACTGCCTACAAGGCGGTTATGAAGCCGAAAGAGGGAACGATCCTTACTGTTGCAAAGGGAATCTCCCAGAAAGCAGCGGAACTTGCGGAGACAACCGATGACCTTGAGGTATTCCTTCCGGAAGTAATCAGTTATGCTGAGGAAGTGCTCGCTCAGACACCGGAGCTTCTCCCGGTGCTCAAAGAGGCGGGAGTTGTTGATTCCGGCGGACAGGGACTTATGGAAGTGCTTCACGGCGCATATGACGCTTTCCTCGGAAAAGAGATTGATTATACATCTATCGAAGCCGGTCAGGGAACAAAAATGGTGAAACCCGGACAGCAGGCACAGACGGACATTAAGTTCGGTTACTGTACAGAGTTCATTATCATGACGGAAAAGGAATTCACAGAGGCGGATGAGACTCATCTGAAAGGATATCTTGAGTCCATCGGAGATTCCATTGTCTGCGTTGCGGATGATGACGTTGTAAAGATCCATGTCCATACAAACGATCCGGGACTTGCCATCCAGAAAGCACTCACTTACGGGCAGCTTTCCAGAATCAAGATTGACAATATGCGCGAAGAGCATCAGGAAAAACTGATCCGGGACGCAGAGAAAGTTGCAGCCCAGCAGGCACAGGAGGCAGCTGCTTCGAAGAAATCCGCTCCCCGCAAGCCGGTCGGATTTATCGCGGTTTCCATCGGAGACGGAATGAACGATATCTTCCGCGAACTCGGTGTGGACTATATTATCGAGGGCGGACAGACTATGAATCCGAGTACTGACGATATGCTCACAGCGATCGATGAGGTCAATGCTGACCATATCTTCATCCTGCCGAACAATAAGAACATTATTCTGGCGGCAAATCAGGCACAGTCCCTGACAAAGGATAAAGATATCATCGTTATCCCGACCAAAACCGTACCGCAGGGAATCACCGCTGTAATCAGCTTCATGCCTGAGGCGGATGTGGATACAAACATGGAAGCAATGCAGGAAGCAATCAAAAACGTGAAAACCGGTCAGGTCACTTATGCGGTGCGCGACACTCATATCGATGACAAAGAGATTCACGAGGGTGATATCATGGGAATCGGAGACGCAGGCATTCTCTCTGTTGGACAGTCTGTCGAAGATACGGCAAAGGATATGCTCGCGCAGCTTGTTGACGAGGATTCCGAACTGATCAGTCTCTATTACGGTCAGGATGTGCTTCCGGAAGATGCGGAGAAATTCGCTCAGACTCTGGAAGATACCTACCCGGATATTGATATCGATGTCCACATGGGCGGTCAGCCGATCTACTATTATGTGCTTTCCGTAGAGTAAGAATGATACAGGAGGCGCCCTTCCGGAGGGAAGGGCGCTTCGTTTTTTATTTCATTACAATGATTCTTAGAAGAGGACAACCATGAATGAAAAAAGCAGCATCTCTGCTCTGAAGGGAGTCGGAGAGAAGACGGAACAGATGTTTCAAAAACTCAACATCCGCAGGATCGACGATCTGATTCGCTATTATCCTGCCAGATATGAAATCTTCGAGGAACCCGTCCCGATCAGTGAGGCAAAAGAAGGCAAAACATGCACTGTGGCAGGCACTGTGTTCGGCCGTATCCAGGTGTCCGCCGGAAAACGGTTACAGGTAACCACCCTTCACCTCAAAGATATCACCGGCACATTGAAAGTAATCTGGTTCCGGATGCCGTTTCTCAGAAATACACTGAGCAGAGGGGGACTTCTCATTCTGCGCGGCAGAGTCGTTAGACGGCGGGAAGGACTCGTGATGGAGCACCCGGAGATCTACTATCCTGCGGAAAAATATACAGAGAAACTCCACACCATGCAGCCTGTCTACCATCTGACAAACGGGCTGACAAATAACGCGATCATAAAAGCAGTTCACCAGGCACTTGAATACGCGAATGACAATCAGGACATACTGCCGGCAAACCTGTCATCAGCCAGAGGACTACTTCCCTACAGGGAGGCCGTCGCAAAAATGCATTTCCCGAAAAGCAAAGAGGAATATATAGAGGCAAGAGAGCGTTTTGTGTACGAAGAGTTTCTTGTATTTATTCTGGCTCTGAGACGGAACCGGCAGGATGAAAACCGGGCGGGAAACCGGTTCTATTTTTATGACCAGCCTGAAATTGACCGGTTTCTCAGAGAAATTCCCTTTGAACTCACCGGCGCGCAGAACCGTGTGTGGGACGAGATCCGGCACGATATGCAGGGTGATTATGTCATGTCCCGGCTTGTACAGGGAGATGTGGGATCCGGCAAGACAATCCTTGCATTTCTCTCCCTTTTCCTTGCCGGGCTGAACGGTTATCAGGGAGCTATGATGGCACCTACCGAAGTGCTCGCGCGCCAGCATTACGCCAACCTGATCTCCATGCTGGACGAGTACCATCTGCCCCTCAAGGCAGAGCTTCTGACCGGCTCAATGACCGCTGCTCAGAAAAGAAGAGCATACGCGCGGATCGAATCAGGGGAAGTCTCCATCATTATCGGCACCCACGCCCTGATTCAGGAGAAAGTCACCTATCACGACCTCGCCCTTGTGGTCACGGATGAGCAGCACCGATTTGGGGTAAAACAGAGAGAAGCACTTGCCGGCAAGGGCTCCATGCCCCATATTCTCGTAATGAGCGCAACCCCGATCCCCCGTTCCCTGGCAATCATCCTTTACGGCGACCTTGACATCTCCGTGGTGGACGAGCTCCCGAAAAATCGTCTGCCCATCAAAAACTGTGTTGTAGATACAGGCTACCGCGAGAAAGCCTATGCATTTATGCGGCGGCAGGTCGCAGAGGGACGACAGTGCTATGTGATCTGCCCCATGGTCGAGGAGAGCGAAAGCCTGGAGGCGGAGAACGTAACGGACTATGCCCGGATGCTTTCGGAAGAACTGGGCGGTTCGATCCACGTGGAATGCCTTCACGGCAAGATGAAGCAGCAGGAAAAAGACGAGATCATGGAGGCTTTCGGGCGGAATGAGATCCAGATTCTCGTCTCCACTACTGTAATCGAAGTCGGCATCGATGTGCCGAACGCTACAGTTATGATGATTGAGAATTCGGAACGGTTCGGCCTTGCCCAGCTCCATCAGCTCCGCGGACGGGTCGGCAGAGGGAAATATCAGTCCTACTGCATTTTCATGACTTCTTCTGATTCAGATGAAACGAAAGAACGTCTCGACATCCTGAACCATTCCAATGACGGCTTCTTCATTGCCAGCGAGGATCTGCGTCTGCGCGGTCCCGGGGATCTGTTCGGAATCCGGCAGAGCGGAATCCTCGATTTCCGCATTGCAGATATCTTTCAGGATGCATCAATTCTGAAAAAAGCGGGCGAGGACGCATCCGGACTGCTCGAGGAAGATCCTCTCCTCGAAGAGCCGGATCACAGGAAACTCAGAGAGTACATTGACGCAAAGCTGCAGCAGATCATGCTGGAGACAACTTTGTAGGAAAGGGGGATTTCCGTTTGGAAGATTCATTTGTATTACAGCTGAAAAACAGAAAATTCCCTGATTTCTACCTGTGTTTCTGCGGCTATGCCAAGTGCGCGCCCCTGCACAGCTTCGGTCCCGCAGTGCGGCCGAACTATATCATCCACCTCATACTGGACGGAAAGGGGATTTACCGCGTCGGCAAACAGCAGTACGAGCTTTCCGCAGGTGAGGGGTTCCTGATCCGGCCGGAGATCAGCACCTTTTACCAGGCAGACCCGAATGACCCGTGGACTTACATGTGGGTGGGGTTTGACGGCAGCAGGGCGGAAGAGTACCTGTCCGACATTGGACTTGGCGGCGATACCAGAACCTTCCACTGCAGCTGCACCAGTGAATTGAAACGCATGCTGGTTGACGCCCTGAAGCGGAATACAAGCACGATCGAGAATGATTTTTACCGGGAGAGTTTCCTCTATTCCTTCTTCGGAATGCTGGCGGGAAGCCTCAATCCAAAGATCGCGTCCGGCGATGAGACGGACAATCTCTACGTGCGCAGGGCAGTGGAATTTATACAGAATAATTACCACTATGGAATCCGGGTTTCCGATGTAGCGGATTACGCAGGCGTCACAAGAGGATATCTTCATACACTGTTCACCCGATTCCTGGACCAGTCACCCCAGGACTATCTTGTCAGCTACCGGGTCACGCGCGCGGAACAGCTTCTCGCGCTCACAGACCTTACGGTAGAAGGTGTGGCCCAGTCCTGCGGATATTCCGATCCTCTTGTTTTTTCCAAACTGTTCAAAAAGAGAACCGGGCAAACACCTTCCGCCTACCGCAGGGAAAACTGGGAGCGCACAAAATCCGAGCTCTCCGGCAAGCAGGACCGCCTGGATCAGATATAACCGTACATTTTGACTGTTTTTTAATACATTTTCTCCTGTTCATCCAAATCGGGATATTATATTATAGTCCTGCGAAATGATGATGAAGAATCAGGAGGTATGGACGTGAACATTTCAGTAAACAATAAAAAAAATACATTCCATCTGTACAATGACGAAATCAGCTATATAATCTCTGTCCTTCCAACCCGTCATCTCGGACAGCTCTACTATGGCAGAAGGATCCGCGAACGTGAGGACTATTCATGGCTTCTGGAGCTGCGCGACAGACCGATGTCATCCTGGACCGTGAAGGAAGGGCAGAAGTATTCCCTTGAACATATCCGCCAGGAATACGGTGTTTTCGGCAGCACGGACTATCGTTCCCCGGCAGCGGAAGTTGTATCCTCAAACGGAAGCAGGATCTCTGATTTCTGTTTTGCGGATTACAGAATTCTTGCAGGCAAGCCGGAACTGCCCGGGCTTCCTGCCACTTACACAGAAGACGACAGCGAGGCGATGACTCTGATTGTCACACTGAGAGATGATCTGAACGGTCTTGAGCTGGAACTGTACTACACAATCTTTGACCAGTGCGGCGCCATTGCAAGAAGCGCCAGATTTGTCAATAACGGCACGGAAGATCTCCATCTGACCACTGCCATGAGCTTATCTCTTGACCTGCCTGACAGCGATTATGACTGGATCCAGTTCTCAGGCGCATGGGCAAGAGAACGGTATCCGAAAGTGCGCAGACTGGAACAGGGCATTCAGTCCGTGGGCAGCATGAGAGGAAACTCCTCCCATAACCACAACCCGTTTTTTATCCTGAAGCGCCCGACTGCCGATGAATTCCAGGGAGAGGCGATCGGATTCAGCCTGGTTTACAGCGGAAACTTCCTCGCACAGGCAGAAGTGGATACCTATGACACAACCAGAGTCCTTATGGG
Organism: Candidatus Mediterraneibacter vanvlietii; assembly: GCA_019113645.1. Taxonomy (GTDB): domain Bacteria; phylum Bacillota; class Clostridia; order Lachnospirales; family Lachnospiraceae; genus Mediterraneibacter; species Mediterraneibacter vanvlietii. The sequence continues at coordinate 24,736 of DXGZ01000065.1, forward strand.
AATCCATCCGTCCTGCTTTGACTGGAAATTAGCGCCCGGAGAGTCTTTCCAGACACCGGAAGCGGTTATTTCCTATACAGACCAGGGACTGAACGGACTGAGCCGGAATTTCCACCGTCTGTATCAGAAACGTCTGGCAAGAGGGTACTGGCGTGACCGGGAGCGTCCGATTCTGATCAACAACTGGGAAGCAACTTATTTTGATTTTAATGAAGAAGAGATTCTGAACATTGCGCAGAAAGCAAAAGAGTGCGGTGTTGAGCTTTTTGTCCTTGACGACGGATGGTTTGGCGCGCGTAATACGGAGCGTGCCGGTCTGGGTGACTGGTATGTAAATCAGGACAAACTTCCGGCAGGAATCTCCGGTCTGGCGGAAAAAATCGAGAATATGGGCATGAAGTTCGGTCTCTGGTTCGAGCCTGAGATGGTCAACGAGGATTCAGACCTCTTCCGCGCCCATCCGGACTGGATCATCCGCACACCGGGCAGAGAGACGTCATATGGCCGCCATCAGCTCGTCCTTGACTTCTCCAGAAAAGAAGTAGTGGATCATATTTATGAAATGATGGCAAAGATCCTGTCAGAGGCGAAAATCTCCTATGTGAAATGGGATATGAACCGCAGCATTACGGAATGCTTTTCAGCCGGTCTTCCGGCAGACCGTCAGGGAGAGGCGTATCACCGGTATATCCTCGGTGTCTACGACCTGTACGAGAGACTGACATCACAGTTCCCTGAAGTGCTTTTTGAGTCATGCGCAAGCGGCGGCGGACGTTTTGATCCGGGGCTTCTCTACTATGCTCCGCAGGGATGGACAAGCGATGACACGGATGCGGTGGAACGTCTTAAAATCCAGTACGGGACATCCTACTGTTATCCCATCAGCAGCATGGGAAGCCATGTGTCCGTGAGCCCGAACCATCAGCTCAACCGGAACACACCGCTGCACACAAGGGCAAATGTGGCATATTTCGGAACATTCGGCTACGAGCTCGACCTGAATAAACTGACGGATGAAGAACAGGAAGCAGTAAAAGAGCAGATCCGTTTTATGAAAGAACACCGCAGGCTGATCCAGTTCGGCACATTTTACCGTCTCCAGAGTCCTTTTGAGGGCAACATCGCTTCCTGGATGGTGGTAAGCGAGGACAAAAAGGAAGCCATTGTCGGCTGGTACCGTGTCCTGAACGGAGTAAACATGCCGTACACAAGGACAAAACTCATGGGTCTTTCTCCGGATACAGAGTACAGAGTTGAAGGAATGGATACAACCCACTTTGGTGATGAGCTTATGAATTACGGGCTGATCACATCCGACCACGCGTCAGGCTCCGCTTCCCCGGATGAGGAAATCGGACAGGACTTTGACTCCCGCCTCTATCTATTAAAGGCAGTGAACTGAGCAGATCCTTTTGAAATCTGCTATGATTTACCAGTTTAAAAGATCGGATCCTCCATATACTAACATCGTAACAAAAACGCAGGCAAGCAGATGTATGATAACCGGCTGCAGGAGAAGACGCGGCAGATTACATACAGATGCAGCCGGCAGACCTGTTACAAAAACAAAGGAAAGTAACCAGAGAGGTTACGAAAATGCAGAAGGAGGAAATTGATCATGGCAAGTCGTTCATCTAACAGAGCAGCAGTGCCTGAGGCAAAGGGCGCTCTGGACAAATTCAAGTACGAAGTGGCCAACGAGCTGGGAGTACCGTTATCTGACGGTTACAACGGCGACCTTACTTCCAAACAGAATGGTTCGGTAGGCGGATATATGGTCAAAAAAATGATCGAACAGCAGGAGAAACAGATGGCAGGCAAATAAGCTCTGTTATCCAAAGTATCGGAAAAAGCACCCGGGATTGACCTGGGTGCTTTTTTCTGATAAAATTTGGCATAATGACAGTTGCAGTTCACGCGCTATCAGAGCTCTGCTCACAGCAGGCGCAGCAGAGCGGGCTGTAACTTCAAGCATGTAAAAGGGGTGGCAGAATATGAGAGTAATTGCCGGAAGCGCGCGCAGCCTGCGTCTTAAAACTCTGGACGGCATGGACACACGGCCGACAACAGACCGGATCAAGGAGACGCTTTTTAACATCATCGGACCGTCAATGTATGGCTGTATTTTCCTCGATCTCTTCAGCGGGAGCGGAGGGATCGGCATCGAAGCACTCAGCAGGGGCGCAAGGGAAGCTGTATTCGTGGAAAATAATCCGAAGGCAATGGCGTGTATAAAAGAAAACCTGAAGTTTACAAAACTGGAGCACAAAGCGGCAACAATGACAATGGATGTCATGAACGCTCTTTATAACCTGGAAGGCGACAAGGTATTTGATTTTATCTTCATGGATCCTCCTTATGACCGCGGTCTGGAACGCAAGGTTCTGGAATATCTGTCCGGTTCCGGTCTGATCTACGAGGATACGGTTATCATTGCAGAGGCTTCAAAAGACACTGATTTTTCTTACCTGGATGAACTGGATCTTACTCTTGTCCGGGAGAAAACATACAAAACCAACAAGCATGTGTTTATTGCAAAAGCCGGAAAGGAAGAAATATGTTAAGAGCAATTTATCCGGGCAGCTTTGACCCGGTTACATACGGACACCTCGATATCATCCGGAGATCCTGTAAAATCGTGGATGAACTGATCGTCGGAGTATTGAATAATAAAGCGAAAATGCCGTTGTTTTCTGTGGAAGAACGTGTTAAAATGTTAGAGGAAGTGACAAAAGATCTCAAAAATGTCCGTATTGTGCCATTTGGCGGTCTTCTTGTCGATTTTGCATCCAGCATGGATGCCGGTCTCGTCATAAGAGGACTCCGGGCAATCACGGATTTTGAATATGAACTCCAGATGTCACAGACAAATCATAAACTGGAGCCGAATGTCGAGACCATGTTCTTGACGACAAGCATTGAATATTCGTATCTGAGTTCCACCACAGTGCGGGAGATCGCTGCTTTTGGGGGAGATCTTACACAGTTTGTGCCGGAAGCAGTCGCTGTGGAGCTCAGGAAGAAGATGAATACAAAAGGAGAGTGTAACAATGAGCAGCCGTATTGAGCAGATTATCGAAGAAATCGAAGAGTACATCGACCGGGATTGTAAATACCAGCCGCTGTCCACTACTAAGATCATTGTAAACAAGGAGCACCTGGATGAGCTCTTAAGAGAGCTTCGCATGAAGACGCCTGACGAGATCAAGCGCTATCAGAAAATCATTGCGAACAGAGATGCCATCCTTGCCGACGCGCAGGCAAAAGCGAACGCAATGATTGAGGAAGCTCAGGTCCAGACCACCGAGCTTGTGAGCGAGCACGAGATCATGCAGCAGGCGTATGCTCAGGCAAATGAGATCGTAACCCAGGCGACAGCACAGGCGCAGGAGATCATTGACAACGCTACCGCGGACGCCAATGCGATACGGATCGGAGCGATCCAGTACACGGACGACCTGCTCGCCAACGCAGAGAGCATTATCGGTCACACACTGGACAGCTACACAACCAAGTATGACGGATTGATCAACTCTCTTCAGGAGTGTTACGATACCGTTCGTTCCAACCGGGCGGAGCTCGATATCCCGGAGGAGGGTACGGACGGATATAATTCAGACGGAACCGTATAATCTTATATATCCCATATATTTTTATATTCCGTATCATTTTATCTGCATATAGAGATAAGCAATCAGACTGGCTGCCACTGCGGCAGTCAGTTTTTGTATGGTATAAGGAAGTATGGACAGACCGCTCCCCTGTACCATGCAGTCAGTCTGAGCAACAGAACACAGACCGCCGAACGCAGTGAGCCCGCCTGTGAATGCATAAGCTGTGATCGGATCCGCCACCTTCTCATGGATCAGAAGAATCCCGTTCGTAACTTCAAGGAGAGGCGCTGCAGCCAGAAATACCGGAAGTCCTCCGGCTGCTTTCCGGAAGAGCGCGATAATAATCGAGAAGAAGATGATATATCCGCCCACTTTTACCACCCCTTCAAAACCGTCCATCATACACTTGTCAAAAATCCGGAATCCTGCCGTTTTTCCCGCCGGGCTGTTAGGAATATCCGGCTCATCAGGCGCTTCAAAAACACTTCCTGCTGTCAGATAAAACCTGCGGAAGGCAAAACTGAGAAGAACCGGCACTCCCATCAGGATCAGAAGCGTCGGGACGAGGAGCTCCTGCTGCCCAAATGTCTTCCACACAATGAAGTTCATGATAAATACCGGGCTTGTATTATTGCAGAAGGAAAGCAGGTATTGTCCTTCTTCCGGCGAGATTTTCTCTCTTTTCACCAGATCGGCCGCTGATTTCGCCCCCATCGGATAGCCGCACAGAAAGCCTGTAAGGACAGCGTATGAACCATAGGGCGATGTGCCGAATATGCGCGTAAAAAATCTGCCTGTGACCCGTGCGATCAGCCGGATTCCTCCGCTTTCTATGAGCAGATTTGAAATCAGCATGAATGGAAAGAGAGTCGGAATAATGATCTGAAACCACAGAAGCAGGCCATCTGCTGCCCCGTCAAAAACTTCCTGCGGGGAGAGCAGCATGAAGATGAAAATAAGAACAACCGCAGCGCCGGTCATGATCTGGTTCATAAATACCTCCCACAGCTGTACAGTTACGTTTATTCTACTTATATGACACGGGAATCTTCTTTATGAGGATGTCATATAGTGAAAGAAAAAAGGCATTTTTCTTGAAAAAATTTCCCGCATATTCTGTTGTTTTATTTCTGCTTGTACTGTTTTCCGCCATATGGGCACCCAGACTTATATATCTGAGCGAGCTGGACCGTCTGTCGGAAGACACGGTATCTTCCCCTGCATTCCGCCGTCAGGAAGTCGGTGCCTCTGCGCTTGAACATATTCGCAGTCTGGAACGTCCGGGCGAATATCTGGCCGTCTACTGGCTGGAAAACGGATTCGGCTCAGAACCGGACATCGACAGCCCCGAAGAAATCGAATCAAAAAGGAAACGCTGGGAGCGCCTGGATGACTGGAGTCCTTACCTGCGGGCATGCCAGGCGGTCTGGGATGATCTCGCGTATTTCCCGGTGGCTGATTGCAAAGATAAGGATCTGTCTGTTACATTTGAAAATTCCTGGATGTTCGAGCGCTCTTACAACGGCGACCGGGTCCACGAAGGGACAGATCTCATGCCGTCTGTAAATGAGAGAGAAAGATTCCCCATCGTCAGCATGACGGACGGTGTTGTGGAGCAGATGGGATGGCTGGAACTGGGAGGATGGCGGATCGGGATACGTGCTCCTCACGGCGGTTATTTCTATTATGCGCACCTGTCCTCCTACGCGGATCTGGAAGTGGGCGATACGGTGCGGGCAGGGGATTTTCTCGGATACATGGGAGATACCGGCTACAGCACCAAGGAGGGAACAACTGGAAAATTTCCCGTCCACCTCCATCTGGGGATCTATCTGAATACGGACACAGGAGAAGAAATCAGCGTGAATCCCTATCCTGCGCTCAAATATACGGAGGAAAACAAGATCAGCTTCAAAGGGTTTCATACATTATAAAATCATGATATAATTGCACTTGTCAGAGAAATCCCCGCACTGCGGGAATGTAACCAAACGGAGGAAAACGAATGAATCTGCCTGAAGCATTTGAAGACAGTATGAAGCGCCTTCTCGGCGATGAAGAGTATAGAGATTATCTGGAGTGTTTCGACGAACCGCGGCACTACGGGCTGCGGGTGAATACAGCGAAAATCTCAGTGGAAGATTTTATGAAGATCTCTCCATGGCCCCTCGAGAGAGTGCCCTGGATCAGCAATGGATTTTACTATGACGGAGAGAAGTATCAGCCTGCGAAACACCCTTATTATTTTGCAGGACTGTACTATCTCCAGGAACCAAGCGCTATGACTCCTGCCGACCGGCTTCCCGTCCGTCCCGGTGACCGGGTGCTGGATGTGTGCGCGGCTCCGGGAGGAAAAGCAACCGAGCTCGGAGCAAAACTGGAGGGCAGGGGCGTGCTTGCCGCCAACGATCTGAGCAGTTCAAGGGCAAAAGGCCTGCTGAAGAATCTGGAGCTGTTCGGGATCGGGAATGTGATGATCTTAAGTGAAGAACCTGGAAAACTGATTCCCTATTTCAGGGAATATTTTGACAAGATCCTGATTGACGCTCCCTGCTCAGGAGAAGGAATGTTCCGCAAAGACAGGAAGATGATCCGCGCCTGGGAAGAACACGGACCGGAATATTTCTCAAAAATACAGAGAAGCATCATCACCCAGGCTGCGCAGATGTTAAAACCAGGCGGAATGCTGCTCTATTCCACCTGTACGTTCTCAGCAAAAGAGAATGAACAGACCATCGAGTATCTTCTCAGAGAATATCCGGAATTTGACGTATGTGAAATCGACGGATATGAGGGATTCCGTCCCGGTATGCCTGAAGTGACGGAAAGCAAGGATCCGCGTCTTAAGAAAACCGTGAGGATCTTCCCCCACCACATGAAGGGAGAGGGACATTTTCTCGCCCTGCTGAAAAAAGGCGCCGGAAGCGGAGACCTTCCTGTACCGGAAGAGCCGAAATCCCGCGGATCTCAGAAAAAGATTCCGGATGAACTCCGGGAATTCCTCTCCGGCATCCGTCGTCCGTTTGACCCTTCATGTCTGGATTTCAGAGGGGAGAAAGTCTATTATATGCCGGAAGGGCTTCCGCCTCTGAACGGAATCCGTTTCCTGCGGACCGGACTGCTCCTCGGAGAACTGAAGAAGAAACGGTTTGAGCCCAGCCAGGCGCTTGCCATGAACCTGAAAAAGGATGAATACTTGTATACGATTGATTTCCCGGTTTCCGATGAACGGGTGGTCAAATACCTGAAAGGCGATACGCTTGATGTGGAGGATCTCACCTCCCCGAAAGAAAAAGGCTGGTATCTTGTCTGTGTGGACGGCTATCCGCTTGGATTCGGAAAGCTCACCAACCAGATGTTGAAGAATAAATATCTTCCGGGATGGCGGTGGCAGTCATCATGAAAATCCGGTTAGACAAATACCTGGCAGACATGGGATGCGGCACAAGGAGCCAGGTGAAACAGGAGATCTCAAAAGGCCGCGTCACCGTGAACGGGACAACGGTAAAACGTCCCGAATATAAAGTCGACAGCGCATCGGATCAGGTCTGTCTGGCAGGAGAGCCAGTCTCCTATGCAAAGTTTGAATACTATATGCTGAACAAGCCTGCCGGCGTTGTGTCAGCCACAAAGGATCCGGTTGAGAAGACAGTCCTCGACCTGATCGACAGCCGGCGCGCAGACCTGTTTCCTGCCGGACGGCTTGATAAGGACACGGAAGGGCTTCTCCTGATCACAAATGACGGAGAGCTGGCTCATCGCCTGCTCTCGCCGAAAAAACATGTGGACAAGGTTTATTATGCCTGCATAGAGGGGCGGGTCACAGACGAAGACATCGCACTTTTTGACGCAGGTCTTGATATCGGTGATGATAAGCCGACACTTCCCGCAGTACTTGAGATCATCCGCTCCGATGAAAAATCTGAGATCCTTCTCACCATTAAGGAAGGGCGCTTCCATCAGGTAAAACGGATGTTTCACGCTGTTGGAAAAGAAGTTCTGTACCTGAAACGTCTGCAGATGGGATCTCTGAGACTTGATGAACGTCTTTCTCCGGGTGAATACCGGGAACTGACTGAGGAAGAGGTTAACGCACTATGATGATTGGTAAGAAAGCAGCTATTTTTGACATGGATGGCTCCCTTGTGGACTCCATGTGGATCTGGCCGGAAGTGGACCGGATCTACATGGAAAAATACGGTCTGACGCAGCCGGATACATTTCACAAGGACATAGAGGGCAGGAGCTATACGGAAACGGCGCAGTATTTTGTCGACACCTTCCCGACGCTCGGCCGGACACGGGAGCAGGTCATGCAGGAGTGGCGGGACATGACGATCCGTTTCTATGCCACAAAAGTATTCCCGAAGCCGGGAGCAATGGAGTTTCTGAACCTTGCGAAAGAAAACGGCATTCTTCTCGGCATTGCCACAAGCAACAACCGGGAGATTGCGGAAGCAGCGCTCACTGCCCGGGGACTGGATCAGTATTTTGATTCTGTCCGTACTTCCTGTGAAGTTTCTGCCGGGAAACCAGCTCCGGATGTCTACCTGAAAGTGGCAGAGGATCTCGGTGTGGAACCGTCCGCCTGTCTTGTCTTTGAGGATGTGCCCAACGGCATCCTGGCAGGGAAGAACGCGGGAATGGAAGTGTGTGCCGTGGACGATGAATTTTCCAGGCCCGATGAGGCAGAAAAGAAGCGTCTGGCAGATTATTTTATCCATGATTTCTATGACATCATGAACCATACTTATGAAAGATGCAGGAGCAGCAGAGAATGAATCAGGAGTTTTTACCTGTCTGCCGGGCGGATATGGAAGCGCGCGGCTGGGACAGAGTTGATTTTGTATATATTATCGGCGATGCGTACGTGGATCATCCTTCTTTCGGCCATGCGATCATCAGCCGGGTGCTGGAGAGCCGCGGGTACCGGGTGGGAATCATCTCTCAACCGGACTGGCGGGATCCGAAGAGCATCAGCATCTACGGAGAGCCGAGACTTGGCTTCCTCGTGACAGCGGGAAATATGGATTCCATGGTGAACCATTACAGTGTCTCCAAAAAGCACCGGAAGACGGACGCCTACACTCCGGGAGGGGAGATGGGCCGGCGTCCGGACTATGCCTGTGTTGTGTACGGCAATCTGATCCGGCAGACATATAAGAAAACGCCCGTCATACTGGGCGGGATTGAGGCGAGTCTTCGAAGGCTCGCCCACTATGATTACTGGTCAGACCGTCTGAAGCGCTCCATCCTGCTGGATTCCGGAGCGGATATCATCTCATACGGGATGGGAGAGCGGTCTGTGGTTGAGATCGCGGAAGCACTTGAGGCTGGTATTCCTGTGGAGGAGATCACTTATATTCCGGGGACTGTCGTAAAAGTAAGAGACCGGGAACGAATTCTGGACGCACAGTTTCTCCCTTCTTATGAAGAGCTTACAAGAGACAGAAGGAATTATGCAGAGAGCTTCTACATCCAGTATCAGAATACAGATCCTTTTACAGGGAAACAGCTGGCGGAAGCCTACTCGGAACATTTGTTTATCGTACAGAATCCTCCGGCGAAACCGCTCTCTGTCACGGAGATGGATGACGTCTATGCGCTTCCATACACGAGGACTTATCATCCTTCCTACGAAGAGAAGGGCGGAGTTCCCGCCATATCCGAGATCCGTTTCAGCCTGATCAGCAACCGGGGATGTTTCGGCGGCTGCAGCTTCTGCGCACTTACTTTTCATCAGGGGAGGATCGTGCAGGTCAGAAGCCACGAATCCCTTCTCGCAGAAGCGGAAGCAATCACAAAGGAGAAGGATTTCAAAGGGTATATCCACGATGTCGGAGGACCTACCGCGAATTTCCGCCATCCATCCTGTGAGAAACAGCTGGAGCACGGCGTCTGCAAAAACCGGCAGTGTCTGTTCCCGAAGCCATGCAGAAACCTGGATGCGGACCACAGCGATTATGTCAGTCTACTGAAAAAACTGAGATCTGTCCCGAAGGTAAAAAAAGTCTTCATCCGCTCCGGTATCCGTTTCGACTATCTGCTTGCAGATCAGAAGAAGGATTTTCTGAAAGAACTCTGTGAATACCATGTAAGCGGGCAGCTGAAAGTAGCTCCGGAGCACGTGTCCGCGCCGGTGCTTTCCCTGATGGGGAAACCGGAGCACAGAGTGTACGAAGAGTTTACGCGGCAGTTTTACCGGATGAATGAACGGATCGGGAAAAAGCAGTACCTGGTGCCTTACCTGATGTCCTCCCATCCGGGATCTACCCTGAAGGAAGCGGTTGAGCTGGCGGAATACTGCCGGGATCTGGGATACATGCCGGAACAGGTGCAGGATTTCTATCCCACGCCTTCCACGCTATCCACATGTATGTACTATACGGGGCTTGACCCGCGCACCATGAAGCCGGTCTATGTTCCGAAGGATCCCCACGAAAAAGCCATGCAGAGGGCGCTGATCCAGTACCGGAACCCGAAGCTCTATGACCTGGTCTGCGAGGCGCTTGAAAAAGCGGGCAGAACAGATCTCATTGGCTATGGACCAAAGTGCCTTGTCCGCCCGAAAAACGGACGTTCCTCCGCCCGGCAGGCAGCTGCTGCCGCCAGACCCGGCCGCGGGAAAATGACATCCAGGCCCGGTTCCGACAAAACATCCGGTCCCGGCTCTGCGAAAACGTCCGGATCCGGTTCTGCCGGAACTTCCGGAAAAGGCAGCGGAACTGTCCGGAAGAAAAAGAAAACGATCCGCAACGTTCACAAAAAGAAATGATATGAAAATGGAGTGTACTATGAGAACAGCAGTGATCACCGGAGCATCCTCCGGCATGGGAAGAGAATTTGCGCGGCAGGTTGTGCATTTTTATAAAAATCTGGACGAGATCTGGGTGATTGCCAGAAGAACAGAGCGTCTGGAAGAACTGAAAAAAGAGCTCTCTGTCCCTGTGCGCATCTTTTCCTGTGATCTCACGAAGAAGAAATCCTTAAAAGAATACCGGAACGCACTGGAAGAATATCGTCCCGATGTACGGATGCTGGTCAATGCGGCAGGCTTCGGGAAAACCGGGGCTTTCAGCGATATTCTTTCCAGAGAGGAAAAAGCGCAGGCAGAAATGGTGGAGCTGAACTGTACGGCTCTGACACGGATGCTCCAGGTTACCCTGCCGTATCTCGGCAGGGGCAGCAGGATACTGAATCTCGCGTCCGCAGCTGCATTCTGTCCGCAGCCCGGATTCGCTGTGTATGCCGCAACCAAGTCCTATGTGTTGAGCCTGTCGCGGGCGCTTGGTTCCGAGCTTTCTTCAAAAGGGATCTATGTCACTGCAGTCTGTCCCGGTCCGGTTGACACGGAATTCTTCCTTGTAAGCGGAACCGGGAATAATCCGTTAAAAAAACTTGTTATGACAGACGCCCCGCGTGTCGTCCGCAGGGCGCTTCTGGACAGCCGGAAGAAAAAGCCGCTGTCCGTCTGCGGGCTGCCCATGAAAGCGGTCCGCATCGGAACAAAACTGTTCCCCCACAGTCTCATACTTAAGGCAGAGGAGTTATTGACAAAATGAAAAAAGTACAGAAGGGTACCCCCGGGTATCTGAATTATAAGAGAAAAATTGAAATCATCAGAACCGTCATTTATTTCGGCATTGTGGCAGCCATTTTCTTTCTGGGATACTTCCAGACAGGAACACGGCTGAACCTGCTGACCGTGGTGGCGGTTGTCGGCGTGCTGCCCTCGGCAAAGGCTCTGGTCGGCGTGATCGCCAGATTCCCGTACAAATCCATTGATCCGGACATGGCTTCCGATATCGCTTCCAGGACCGAACATCTCACCGTATGTTATGACATGGTGATCACAAGCGAGGAGAAAATCATGCCTGTGGACTGTATCGTCATATCCGGCCATAATATCTTCGGATACACCCACTATAAAAAAGTGGATTTAAACATGCTTGCAAAGCATATTAAACAGATTCTCGAGCTCAATCATTTCAAAGGCCTGGGAGTCAAAATACTGAATGAATACAAACCCTTTATCACAAGAGCGGAAGGACTCGACAATATCGCGGCAGTAGAGAAGGAAGACACGAAGGCGACAGAGGAAGCTGTCCGCAATCTGATCCTGAACATCTCGATGTGATGAGGGCCGATCCGGGAGAGGAGTATCTATGAGGCAAATCAGCATCCGCCCCAATGAAGCCGGGCAGAGGTTCGACAAATACCTCGGCAAATATCTGAAGAAAGCGCCCAAAAGCTTTCTTTACAAAATGCTGCGGAAGAAAAACATTACACTGAACGGGAAAAAAGCAACCGGCCAGGAGAAGCTCTGCGCCGGCGATACGGTGAAGCTCTTTCTCTCCGATGAGACGATAGAGAAGTTCTCCGAAAACCTGCTGCCGGCTGATCTGAAGACTTCTGAGAACTGCCGGCTTGACATATTATACGAGGACACGCATACAATCTTTATAAACAAACCTGCCGGAATGCTCTCTCAGAAAGCCGCGCCAACAGATGTCTCTCTTGTGGAGCATCTGATCAGCTATCTGCTTGAGAGCGGACAGATCACCAGGGAGGAGCTTGCCACCTTCCGGCCGTCTGTCTGCAACCGGCTGGACCGAAATACAAGCGGAATCGTTGCTGCAGGGAAAACACTTCCGGCACTTCAGGATTTAAGCCTGATGTTCCGGGATCGGACACTGGGGAAATATTATCTGTGTCTTGTGAAAGGCAATGTGGCCGGATCACAGAGAATCGACGGATATCTCAGCAAGGACACTTCGTCAAACAAAGTGACACTGACAAAGACGGAACGGCCGGAGGCAGTGCGCATTGAAACCGAGTATCGCACCCTTGCGGCAGGAGACGACTGCAGCCTTCTGGAGGTTCACCTGATCACAGGAAAGACTCACCAGATCCGCGCCCATCTGGCGTCGATCGGCCACCCGATTCTCGGGGATTACAAATACGGTGACCGGAAGAAAAATGATCCATTAAGAAGCAGATATGGATTAAAACATCAGCTTCTTCATTCCACCCGTCTGATCTTTCCGGAATGCGAAGGCGCGCTTGCCGCTCTGTCCGGGAAAGTGATAGAAGCGCCCCTGCCGGATCTTTTTGCAGAAATCTGCCGGGGTGCCGGAATTACACTTAAGGATATCGGAATTACCTCCGGTAATACTGAAATTCCCCGCGCCGCTGCCGGCATATGCTCTGGCAGGATACCGGATGGACCCCCGGCAAAAAGGAGAAAGGAACAGAGATAACAGAAGATGGCAACCTGGAATTCAAGAGGGCTTCGCGGCTCCACACTGGAAGAATTTATCAACCACACAAATGAACGCTATACGGATATGGGACTCGCACTGATTCAGAAGATCCCCACCCCGATCACTCCGGTGCAGATCGATCAGACGAGCCGGCATATCACCCTCGCTTACTTCGATAAGATCAGTACGGTAGACTATATTGGAGCGGTCCAGGGAATTCCGGTGTGCTTTGACGCAAAAGAGTGCAGAGCCGATACCTTTCCGCTTCAAAACATCCATGACCATCAGATGGATTTTATGGACAAATTTGAGAAACAGGGCGGGATCTCATTCCTGCTGATCTACTATACTTCAAGAGACGAGCTCTATTATATGCGATATGAGCAGATCCGGAAATTCTGGGACCGCGCCGCGGCAGGGGGCAGAAAGAGCTTCCGGCTGGACGAGCTGGATTCCGGCTGGTTTATGGAACTTCAGAATGGCTATTTCATCCCTTATCTTGATTTTATTCAAAAAGATCTGGACTGCAGGGATTGACAGAGCCGTGGAAAATCCGTATAATGACAAGAGTATTTTAGCGTGTTAGCACAGTAAAGTGAGAGAGGTTGCCAATATGGAACAGAAACTTCATACTCCGGAAGGAGTCAGGGATATTTACAATAAAGAATGCGAGACAAAACTTACATTGCAGAAAAAACTGAACACAGTGCTCCATCTCTATGGATACCGTGATATCCAGACGCCGACTTTTGAATACTACGATGTGTTCCGTGAAGAGATCGGCTCCACATCGACTCAGGAATTGTATAAATTTTTCGACAGGGAGGGGAATATTCTTGCCCTGCGCCCCGATATCACGCCGTCTGTGGCAAGAGCGGCGGCAACACTGTTTGAGTCAGAAGATTTACCGATCCGTCTCTGCTATGCCGGAAATACATTTATCAATCACAGCAGCTATCAGGGCAGACTCAAGGAGAACACCCAGCTTGGCGCCGAGCTGATCGGACTGGACACAATTGAAGCGGATGCCGAGCTGATCGCAATGGTTGTAGACGGCCTGAAAAAGGTCGGATTAACAGAATTCCAGGTCAACATCGGACATGTGGACTTTATTCAGAGCCTGATGAACGCCGCTGATCTAAACGAAGAGGAGACGAAAGAGATTCGGGAGCTGATCACAAACCGCAATTACTTCGGAGTTGATGAGCTTCTTGACAGCCGCAAAGTCAAGGAAACTGTAAAGGAAGCCTTCCACATACTTCCGGAACTGGCAGGCGGAGAAGAAGTGCTGGAGAAGGCACTTCTGGCAGCTCCTGACCTGACAGCGCGGCTTGCGGTGACAAGACTGCAGCATATCTACCATCTTCTGAAACTATACGGAGCTGAAGAGCATGTAACATTTGATTTAAGTATGATCGGAAGCTACGGATACTATACAGGAATTATTTTCCGGGCATATACTTATGGCACAGGCGACGCGGTTGTCCGAGGCGGGCGGTATGACCACCTTCTCGAGAAATTCGGGAAGAGCACACCTTCCATCGGTTTCGCAATTATTCTGGATGAACTGATGAGCGCGCTGTCCAGACAGAGAATCTCTGTGGATACGATTCACCAGAATCTGATCGTTTACACAGAAGCCACCGAAGAAGAGGCGATTTCTCTTGCCTGCAGTTTCCGGAACAAAGGACGCTGCATTGAACTGCTCAAGCGTGAGATTGAAGAGGAGCGTGAACCATATGAGGAATATGCAAAACGCGCGGGCATATCTGCCATGCTGTTCCTCCGTGACGATCAGAAAATCGAGATGGTAAATATACAGACCGGAGAAGTGAAAACCGCGGATCTGAAAAACCTGAACTAAAGGAGCATGACTTATGAGATATCTGACTTTTGCCCTGACAAAAGGCCGTCTTGCGAGCAAGACGCTGGAAATGCTGGAGAAACTTGGAATTACCTGCGAAGAGATGAAAGATAAAGACTCCAGGAAGCTGATCTTTACCAATGAAGAACTGAAGCTGAAATTCTTTCTGGCCAAAGGACCTGATGTGCCGACTTATGTAGAATACGGCGCAGCGGATATCGGCGTAGTCGGTAAGGACACAATCATTGAAGAAGGACGCAAAGTCCACGAAGTGCTGGATCTCGGATTCGGCCGCTGCCGGATGTGCGTCTGCGGATACGAAGATGCAGCGGAACTGCTCCGGCACCACGAGCTGATCCGCGTAGCGACAAAATACCCAAAGATTGCCAAAGATTATTTCTATAATAAGAAGCATCAGACCGTGGAGATCATTAAGATGAATGGTTCTATCGAGCTGGCACCTATCGTCGGACTGTCTGAAGTGATCGTGGATATTGTGGAGACAGGTTCTACGCTGAAAGAAAACGGACTTGTTGTACTTGAAGAGGTCTGCCCTCTGTCCGCCCGCATGATCGTCAATCCGGTGAGTATGCGCATGGAAAACGAGAGGATCAAGAAACTGATCACTGACCTGAGAATCCTTTTAAGAGAGAACTGATCACAGCCGATAAATACTGACAAAAAAGCACAAACATTCGGGAGGGAAATATGCGAATCGAGAAACTGGATCAAAATGCAAAGAACAGTCTGCTGGAGTCTCTGCTGAAACGAAGCCCCAACAGCTACGGAAAATACGAAGACAGTGTGCGGGAGATCCTTGCGGACGTCAAAGAGCGCAGAGACGCCGCACTGTTTGAATACACGAAGAAATTCGATGGCGCTGAGATCAGTGCTGAGAATATACAGGTTACAGACGAAGAGATTACGGAAGCATACGCACAGGTGGATAACTCTCTTGTGGAGATTATCCGGAAAGCGATGAAGAACATCGAAACCTACCACGCCAAACAGATGCAGTACAGCTGGTTTGACAGCAAACCGGACGGGACGATTCTCGGGCAGAAAGTAACTCCGCTTCAAAGAGTGGGAGTATATGTTCCCGGCGGAAAAGCAGCTTACCCTTCCTCTGTGCTTATGAATATCATCCCGGCAAAGGTAGCCGGCGTGGACGAGATCATTATGGTCACACCGCCCGGAAAGGACGGCCGCGTCACGCCGACCACTCTTGTTGCAGCGAAGGAAGCCGGCGCAGATAAAGTCTACAAGGCTGGCGGAGCACAGGCAATCGCAGCGCTTGCATATGGGACAGAAAGCATCCCGAAGGTGGACAAGATCGTAGGACCCGGAAATATCTATGTAGCCCTGGCAAAAAAAGCTGTGTACGGGCATGTGAGCATCGATTCCGTGGCAGGGCCGAGCGAGATTCTCGTTCTGGCGGATGAGACTGCGAATCCCCGCTATGTAGCTGCTGATCTGCTCTCTCAGGCAGAGCATGACGAACTGGCCAGCGCCATTCTCGTCACTACCAGCATGGATCTGGCCGAGAAGGTCTCCGAGTGGACGGATCGTTTCACAGAGGAACTCTCAAGAGGTGAGATTATCCGGAAGTCTCTCGACAACTATGGACATATTCTTGTGGCAGACACTCTGGATGACGCGATCGATGCGGCAAATGAGATTGCCTCAGAGCATATGGAAATCGTGACTGCCAACCCGTTTGAAGTGATGACGAAGATACGGAATGCGGGAGCCATCTTTATCGGCGAGTACTCCAGCGAACCGCTGGGAGACTATTTTGCAGGACCAAACCACGTACTCCCCACCAATGGAACCGCCAAATTCTTCTCCCCGCTTTCGGTGGATGACTTTATCAAGAAATCCAGCATCATCTCATATTCACGAGATGCGCTCGAGAAGATTCACACGGATATTGAACGGTTTGCCGAGGCGGAGCACCTGACCGCCCACGCAAATTCGATCAAAGTACGTTTTGACGGAAAAGACTGACAGGAGGTATCTGCTATGGAAAACAGAACCGCAGAATGCAGACGGAAGACAAAGGAAACTGACATCACACTTTCACTTAACCTGGACGGACAGGGAAAAAGCGAGATCGACACGGGAATTCCGTTTTTTGACCATATGCTGGACGGCTTCGCCCGCCATGGACTTTTTGATCTGAATGTCAGAGTGAAAGGGGACATTGAAGTTGACAGCCATCACACCATCGAAGACACCGGCATCGTGCTCGGACAGGCGATCGCGAAAGCGCTTGGCGATAAGGCAGGAATCAGGCGGTATGGTTATTTTATTCTTCCGATGGATGAGACACTCGCCCTGGCAGCAATTGATCTTTCCGGACGTCCTTACCTGAAATATCAGGCCGATTTTACAGCTGACCGCCTGGGCAGTATGGATACGGAGATGGTGCGCGAATTCTTCTACGCAGTATCCTACAGCGCGGGCATGAACCTGCATCTTAAGATCATGGAGCCGGGAAATAACCATCACATGGCGGAAGCATTGTTCAAGGCATTCGGGAAAGCTCTCGACATGGCGGTTTCCAATGAGCCGAGAATGAAAGAAGTATGGTCCACAAAAGGTTCACTATAGAGAATGCGTGTGAATATACTGATATATAAAAGTACAATACGGACTACAGAAGGAGATAAGATACATGAGCTATAAGAGACTGACCCCCTGCATTTTTATCGACGGGGGCAAAGCCGTCAGATGGTTTGACGATCCGGCTGTTATATCGGATGATGTCATCTCTCTGGCAAAACAATACTGTGAAAAAGGCGCGGATGAGCTGATCGTGTTTGACCTTTCCCATACGGATGATGAACATGATGAAGCCATTGACCTGATTAAGAAGATGAACCGTGCGATCAGCATCCCGATGATTGCCGGAGGCAATATCCGCCGCTCCGAAGATGTGAAGAAAATCCTGTATGCAGGTGCAAAACGCGCAGTACTTAACTTTTCAAAAGAGCTTTCCATCGACCTGATCGCCGAAGTTTCAAAACGATTCGGTAAGGAAAGGATCGCTGTTTCTTTAAACGATTTTGACACGCTGTTCAAGCAGCAGCATCTGATTGAAGAATACAGCACGGAAATTATATTCATGCACAGACTGGATATGAATTCTGTTATGAATATTACCGGAATTCCGTGGGTTGTACTGACAGATACCATGGAGGAGAGCGAGATTCTCCGCATCCTGAAAAACAAAGGGGTAAAAGGAGTCTCCGGAATGTTTGTCAGCAACCCGGAGATGGATTTCAATCAGTTCAAAGCAGTCTGCGCAGAAGCCGGCATCAAGATGACTTCTTTTGAGAGCGTTATGGACTTCTCAGAGTTCAAACTGAATTCTGACGGTCTGATCCCTGTTATTGTACAGGATTATAAGACGAATGAAGTACTTATGATGGCATATATGAACGAGGAGGCCTTCGACCATACGGTGAAGACCGGCCGGATGACCTATTACAGCAGGAGCAGGAAGTGCCAGTGGGTGAAGGGCGAGACTTCCGGACATTTCCAGTATGTGAAGTCTCTTGCCATTGACTGCGACAATGACACTCTGCTTGCAAAAGTGGAACAGGTTGGCGCTGCCTGCCATACAGGCAACCGCTCCTGTTTCTATACAACTATTGTGGGCGCTGATTATGATGCCAAGAATCCTCTGCAGGTATTTGAATCCGTATACAATACGATCCTGGACCGCAGGCAGCATCCGAAAGAAGGATCTTATACAAATTATCTCTTTGAAAAAGGCATTGATAAGATCCTGAAGAAAGTGGGGGAGGAGGCGACAGAAATCGTTATCGCCGCAAAGAATCCGAATCCGGAAGAAATCAAATACGAGATCTCTGATTTTCTCTACCACGCCATGGTTCTCATGGTGGAGCGCGGCGTCACATGGGAAGATATTACGAACGAGCTGGCGGATAGGTAATCGTTCTAAAGAAATTACAACGGGCATAAGTTAGTGTAACAGACATTAACGCTTATGCCCGTTTTTTATTGCCATTTTGTACTCCATCTGCAGGGGGAACGTCCCACGGGTGATTATTTTTTTACATATGTACGGGCATGGAAAGAAGGCTCCCATGAATGAATCCGAAGCACGCCGCCGCGAACTTCTCCGGCAGACAAGAAAGCTCTACCAGGACAGCAGTGACATCCCTGCCGTGCATCCCCGATACGGAAGAATCTATCACAATCTGTACGGCAATGAGGATACCGAACCTGAAAAAGAAAGCAGCAGTTTCTATCTGCGCCTGGTCATCAGTATTCTCTGCTTCATCTGTTTTGTTTTCATGGAACAGAATAAGACAGAAGTAGCAGAAGTGAACAGTGATGTGATTGTGAATGAGATAGAAAAAGACATTGATATCAATACAGTTGCAGAGTCATGGAAGTCACTGTGATTTCCTGTTGCCGCGCCCTTTATTTTTATGAAAATTTAACAAAATTAACAAAAATTTTTGTTAACTATTGTTCTGGACAAATCTAATGGTATTTGTTATGATGACTAATGTTGAAAATGAATAAGCGGGAAGGCTTGTTACTGAAATATGATTATCGTCAGGCAAGACCTATAGTCTGAATGTAACACGTTCAGATTATAGGTCTTTTTATATTTGTCAGGAGGCTGCCAGAATGAGAGTAAGCAAAATACTGAATAATAATCTCGTTTTATCCAAAAATGAAAAAAATGAGGAGATCATTGTAAAAGGTCTTGGGATTGGTTTCCGCGCAAAACGCGGGGATAAAATAGACGAGTCCCTGATTGAAAAGATATTTTATCCTGAAAATCATCAAAACAGCATCCAGATCCAGCAGTATCTGTTGTCTATTCCGGAGGAATATCTGGATTTTGTACAGAAATTTGTAGACAAAGTCAGAGAAAGAGAGCCGGATCTTCACCTGAACAACAGCATATACCTTTCTCTGAGCGATCATATCATGGGAACTGTGGAGCGCTTTGGAAACGGCATATGTCTCAAAAACGTCCTTCTTCTGGATATTCAGCAGCTCTATAAAAAAGAGTACGAATACGGCCTCAATATGGTAGAAGAAGTCAACCGGACATTTCATGTACAGCTTCCGGCGGACGAGGCCGGATTTATTGCCCTGCATTTTGTAAATGCAGAAGAGGGGCAGCAGAACAATGACAGCTATCAGATCGCCATGATCGTAAATCAGGTACAGGAAATCGTTAAAACATTTTTTTCAGATATTACTTTCAATGAATCGAGCCTTTATTATCAGAGGTTCCTGACGCATTTAAAATATTTTGCACAGCGGTATCTTCATAAAGAACTCCAGTATGACGAAGATGAAAACCTCTTCCAGATCATACAGGAACAATGCCGTGAGGCATACGGATGTGTAAAGCTGATCTATCTTATGATGGAAGAAAAATATCACTATGCACTGAGCAAGGAAGAGATGGTGTACCTCTCTATTCATATTCAGACAAATGTTGATAAATCCCGCGCTCTTGCAGCGAAAAAACTGCAGGATTAGCGGACAGATACCAAAACACTACTGTTTGTACTGGCTTGTAACTGATGTGTTCGGCCGGCATATCAGGCAAGACCTTTCAATAAAAAATTATTTAAAGGAGAACAGACATGAAAAAGGATTATTCAAAATCAGCGGATACGCTGGTTCAGGCAATGGGCGGCAAAGACAATATCACCCGTGTCTTCCACTGCATGACAAGACTCAGATTCTATGTAAAAGACAAGAATAAGATCGACGAGGCACGCATCAAAAAACTCCCTGAAATTTCCGGAGTAAACTGGCATCAGGATCAGTTTCAGGTAATTGCCGGCAATGAGGTAAATGAAATGTATGCGGAGCTTGTAAAAATGGGCGTGCCGAATGACGATACAGACTCTTCTGTGCAGTCAGCACAAAAGAAGGGTATCGGCTCTGCGATCATTGACTCCATCACCGGATGTATGACACCGATGATCCCGGCTCTTACTGCTGCCGGTATGATCAAGGTGGTGCTTACGCTTCTTACGACATTCAATCTTGTAAGCGATACGTCCAGCACCTATCAGGTGATTTCCTTTATCGGTGATGCGGCATTCTATTTCATGCCGTTTCTGATCGCTGCAAACGCTGCAAAAGTATTTAACGTAAACCAGTCCCTTGCGCTGATCATTGCCGGTGTGTTCCTGCACCCGAATTTTACGGCAATGATCGAATCAGGTGATCCGATCACGTTTTTTTCCATCCCGGTAACGCCGACGACTTACAGCTATTCTGTAATCCCTGTTATCCTGATGGTATGGATCATGTCCTATATTGTAAAACTTGTAGACAGAATCACTCCCCGTATTGTGAAGCTGATTCTTCATCCGACACTTGTCATCCTGATCAGTGCGCCCATCGCCATCATCGTTGTTGGACCGCTCGGCGGCATCATCGGTGACGGACTCGCTGTTGCAATCGACTTCCTGTCCGCGAAGCTCGGATTCATTATTGTCGGAATCTTAAGCGCGGCATTCCCGTTCATCGTAATGACAGGTATGCACCATGCGCTCACTCCGATCGGTCTCAACGCAGTGGCTACCGGAGGAGATACACTCATCTTTGTTTCACAGGTATGCTCTAATGTGGCACAGGGAGGCGCATCACTTGCAGTTGCAGTAAAATCAAAAGACAAGAACATGAAACAGCTCGCCAGCGCATCCGGTATTTCCGCGCTTATGGGAATTACAGAGCCGGCTCTTTACGGTGTAACCCTGAAGCTGAAACGTCCGGTAGTTGCTGCTGCCATCGCAGCAGGTATCGGCGGTATCGTAGGCGGACTTCTTCAGGTAACAATTTATATCGCTCAGAACTGTCTTCTCGCAATTCCTGCATTTATCGGAGATAAAGGCATGACTAACTTCTTCTACGGTCTTCTGATGATCGCGGTATCTTTTGCGGGATCATTTATCCTCACGATTGTCTTCGGATTCAAGGATGAACCTGAAGAGGGGGAAGGTACAGAAGAGACAGCCGAAGCTACAGAATCAGAAGCTAAGCCTCTGGTGGAAAAGATCCAGATTCTTGCGCCGGCAACAGGCACTGTAAAGGATATCACAGAAGTACCTGATAAAACATTTGCCGATAAAGTTCTCGGAGACGGAGCAGCGATCATTCCGGAAGAAGGAAAGATCTATGCACCGGCTGACGGTACAGTCGTAAATATCATGGATACTAAACACGGAATCATGTTTCTTACATCACAGGGAGTGGAACTTCTGATCCACATTGGTCTTGAGACAGTAAACCTGAAAGGAAAATATTTTACTTCCCATACAGAAAACGGCGCGCAGGTAAAAGCAGGCGACCTGCTTGTGGAATTCGATCTGGACGCTATTAAAAAAGAAGGTTATAACCCGGTTACACCGATCGTTGTAACAAACGGTGACAATTATATCCGTTCTGTAAATATGATAAAATCAGGCGAGAAAGCATCCCACGGAGACTGCCTGATTACAATCGTCTGAACAGCCTTGCAAATATTTCTGAAGCAAGGAAAAAATTATAATTCAACAGGAGGAAACTACGACTATGCTTGAAAAAAAGATGCCCGAAAACTTTCTCTGGGGTGGAGCGACAGCTGCCAACCAGTATGAAGGAGGATGGGACGAAGACGGCAGAGGTCCGTCTATCGCCGACATTCTGACCGGTGGAAGCGTAGATAAGGAGAGACGCCTTACTGTTCCGAAACCTGTGGACGGAGAGTTCTATCCTAACCACGAGGCAACCGACTTCTATCATCACTATAAAGAAGATATTACACTGTTCGGTGAGATGGGATTTAAAGTCTATCGTTTCTCTGTATCATGGTCAAGAATTTTTCCAAACGGAGATGAAGAGACTCCAAATGAAAAGGGGCTTGAATTCTATGACCGTGTGATTGACGAACTGGAAAAGTACGGGATTGAGCCGCTGATTACGATTTCCCACTATGAAAATCCGCTTCATCTTTCACTTGCTTACGGCGGATGGAAAAACAGGAAACTGATTGACTTCTACCTGCGCTTTGCGAAAGTGCTTTTTGAACGTTACAAAGGCAGGGTGAAATACTGGCTGACCTTCAATGAGATCAATATGCTCACCGAGCCGTTCGGAGCTGTATTCTGCGCCGGAATGCTCGATGAAGCTGACAACAACGAGGAGACGCGCTACCAGGCAATGCATCATCAGCTTGTTGCAAGCGCCCTTGCAGTTAAAATGGCTCATGAAATAGATCCGGAAAACAAACTCGGATGCATGCTCGCATATCATAACGGTTATCCTTACACCTGCCATCCGAAAGATGTATTTTTTGCCCAGCAGTATGGACAGATCCATAACTCCATTGCCGGAGATGTGCATGTGCGCGGATCTTATCCCGGATTTGCATACCGGTATTTTGCAGAACATGACATGCATATTGAAATGCTCCCTGAGGATGCACAGATTCTTAAGAACGGCACTGTTGACTTTGTCAGCATCAGCTACTATTCGAGCAACTGCGTAAGCCTTACACAGGAAGGTGCTGAGACAACGCAGGGGAACGGTACCGTTAACATCAAGAACCCGTATCTCAAGGCGTCCGACTGGGGATGGCAGATCGATGCTCTCGGTCTCAGGTATGTCCTCAACCAGATTTATGACCGCTACCAGATTCCGATCATGATCGTTGAAAACGGTCTGGGAGCAGTGGACGAGATCACGGAAGACGGCCAGATTCATGATGATTACCGCATTGACTATATGCGTCAGCATATCAAAGAAATGAAAGAAGCTGTATGCGACGGCGTAGATCTGATCGGATATACATGCTGGGGATGCACAGATGTTGTGAGTGCTTCAACCGGGGAAGTGAAAAAGCGCTATGGCCTCATCTTTGTAGACAAATACGATGATGGTACAGGAGACATGTCCCGTAAACGTAAGGATTCTTTCTACTGGTATAAGAAAGTAATAGAAAGCAACGGAGAGATCCTGTAAACAAGTGCCCGCCGGGCGCACCTAAAAAGGCAGAGCCAAAATTTGGCTCTGCCATATATTTTTAATCATTTCTTTTTATGCGTTACATAGGCTGTAAATATTGTAATAAACGGGGCTGAAATAAAAAATATTTTTGCATAAACAACTGTAAAACTGCACTTTCCCAAAAACATAATAGAAAATATAAGTCCTATACCTATAACAAACCAACATAACAATCCGATATATTCTTTTCATCTTTTTTTCACCGTTAGTTTTCCATATATATTTAAACTGAATCATAGAATTGCAAAGCGAATTGCAAAGCCAGCCGTAAAAAGCTTGAAGTTCCCCTTCATAAGGTTTATAATATTGCGGATTGCAAATACCATTTTCACTTTAAAATTGAGGTAAAATATGAGAAAACTGGCTTTAGATGACGATATATTATTGAGTATCGAAAAACCCGCCCGCTACATCGGCGGTGAGGTCAACGCAGTAATGAAAGACAAAAATGATGTGGATTTACGCTTTGCCATGTGCTTCCCGGACGTCTACGAAATCGGTTCCTCCCACCTCGGGATCCAGATCCTATATGACATGTTCAACCGGCGGGAAGACGTCTGGTGCGAGAGAGTCTACTCTCCCTGGACAGATCTTGACAAAGTGATGCGCGAGAAGGACATCCCGCTCTTTGCCCTGGAATCTCAGGAGCCGGTCCGGGACTTTGACTTCCTGGGAATCACGATCCAGTTCGAGATGTGCTACACCAATATTCTGCAGGTGCTGGAGCTCTCCCATATTCCGCTTCACGCATCGGACCGTACACTGGAAGATCCGTTTGTGATCGGCGGAGGTCCATGCACCTACAACCCGGAACCGCTTGCGGAATTTTTTGACATTTTCTATATCGGCGAGGGGGAAACCGTGTATGACGAACTCTTTGACGCGTATAAGGAGTGGAAGAAGAATGGAGGCAGCAGGCAGCAGTTCCTGGAACGGGCAGCGCAGATTGAAGGACTCTATGTCCCCATGTTCTACGATGCAGAGTATAATGAAGACGGCACATTGCATTCCTTTACCCCGAACAATCCAAACGCGCCCGCCAGAGTGAAGAAGCAGGTGGTTATGGATGTTACAGACGCGCCCTATCCGATGAACCCCGTTGTTCCATTCATCAAAGCAACACAGGACCGCGTGGTACTGGAGATTCAGAGAGGCTGCATCCGCGGATGCCGTTTCTGCCAGGCCGGAATGATCTACCGTCCCACAAGAGAGAGGAACGTGGAGCGCCTTAAGGAATATGCGCGCCAGATGCTTCAGAGTACGGGACACGAGGAAATTTCCCTGAGTTCCTTAAGTTCCAGCGACTACTCAGAACTCAAGGAACTGGTCACTTTCCTGATCGATGAGTTCAAGGAAAAAGGAATCAATATTTCCCTGCCTTCCCTGCGCATCGACGCCTTCTCTCTTGATGTGATGAGCAAAGTGCAGGATATCCGGAAGAGCAGCCTGACGTTCGCACCGGAAGCCGGATCTCAGCGCATGCGCAATGTAATTAATAAGGGACTCACAGAAGAGGATATTCTGGACGGAGCCGGACAGGCTTTTGAGGGCGGCTGGACAAAAGTGAAGCTCTATTTCATGCTTGGACTTCCTACAGAAACTGAAGAGGATATGAAGGAGATTGCCCGTCTCTCAGACCGCGTTGCCCGGCGTTATTACGAGATACCGAAAGAAAACCGCCATGGAAAATGCCAGATCACTGCGAGTTCCTCCTTCTTTGTGCCGAAGCCCTTTACTCCATTTCAGTGGGCTTCCATGTGCACGGCGGAAGAGTATTCCCGCCGCGCGTTCCTGGTAAGAGACGAATTCCAGGCACAGTTGAACCGGAAGAGTCTGAAGTACAACTGGCACGATGCAGACGGCACCGTGCTGGAGGGCGTGATGGCAAGAGGCGACCGCAGGGTAGGAAAGGTGATCGAAGAGGCTTACCGTCTCGGATGTCTGTTCGACTCCTGGACTGAAAGTTTTCGCAACGATCTGTGGATGCAGGCGTTTGAAAATACAGGCGTGGACATTGCCTTCTACAACCTCAGGAAACGGGAGAAGGACGAGCTGTTCCCCTGGGATTTCATCGATATCGGCGTGAGCCGTTCCTTCCTCTACAGAGAGTGGGAGAGGGCAATGGCCGGAGAGGTCACGCCAAACTGCCGGATGCAGTGTTCCGGCTGCGGAGCGGCAAAATTCGGAGGAGGTGTCTGCTATGAAGGCAAGAATTAAGTTCCGCAAATACGGTGTCCTTCGCTTCATCGGACACCTGGATGTGATGCGGTATTTTCAGAAAGTAATGAGACGGGCGGATATTCCCATCGCATTTACAGGCGGCTACAGCCCGCATATGATCATGTCATTTGCCAGCCCGCTGGGAATCGGACTGACCAGCGACGGAGAGTATCTTGACATTGAACTTACCGCTCCCGTTGACAGCCGCGAAGCGGTAAAGCGCATGAATGAGACCGGGGTTGAAGGAATCGAAGTCCTGAGCATCCGGCAGATTGCGGAAGAGAAGAAGATGACAGGAATGACGATCCTGGCCGGCGCGGATTATCTTATATCCATTCGGAAGGGGAGTCTGCCTGAAAACTGGAAGCAGAGTTTTGAGAACTTCATGAATCAGAAAGAGATCCGTGTTCTGAAGCAGACGAAGAGAAGCGAGAAGGAAGTGGATATCCGTCCGCTGATCTATTCCTGGGAGTTCCGTGGGGATTCCATCTACGTGCAGTGTGCGGCTGGCAGCGCGCAGAACCTAAAACCGGATCTTATTATGGAAACCTTTTTGAAACAGGAAAGCATTCCGGAGGATTCCGTACGTTTCCACTTTCACCGGCTGGAAATGTACGCTGACGGGGCGGCAGTGGGAGTCGGAGAAGGGCTTGTCACCCTGGAGTCACTGGGAAGCGATATGACCGAGATTCAGTAATTATTATCACAAAGGGGCCTGTATTATATGAAACGGAAAATCCTGATTGAAAAAACAGACGGACAGTACCGGACTTATTTCCTTGAAAATGACGAGATTGTTGAGATCCACTGCTCCCCGGCAGATGAGACTTCCGGACAGCATCACCGGCTGGGCAGCATCTATGTTGGGAAGGTTAAAAACATTGTCCCGAATATTGGAGCCGCATTTATTGAAATCGAAAACGGAATCAGCTGTTATTATGATATGAAGGAAGCTCCGAACGCGGTATTTACATCCAGGATCGGAAAGAAGCCGCTCTGCATCGGTGATGAGCTTGTTGTACAGATCAGCAAGGAGGCTGTGAAGACAAAAGCCCCCACTGTGACGAGCAACCTGAGTTTTACCGGCCGCTACGCTGTCCTGACCCACGGGAACACGAGAATCGGCGTGTCGTCAAAGCTTCCCCGAAGCGTGAGAGATGAATTCAAGGCGCAGTTAAAAGACTGGCACAACGATCAGTTCGGAATCATTGTACGCACCAATGCAAAGGATGCGGATTTTGGTGATGTGATCCGGGAGATCGAGTCTCTCCGGGAGGATTACCTGGCTCTGCTGGCGGCAGCGCCTTCCAGAGTCTGTTTCTCCTGTCTCAAATCATCACCTCCGGAGTACATAACAGACCTGAAAAACGTATATATGGAAGGGATGGAAGCGATCGTTGTGGAAGGTCGGGAGTTGTATGAGAAAGTACATTCCTACTTTGAATCAGAGCTCCCTGCGCGCACAGATCTTGTCAGGCTCTATGACAATCCTTCCTTCCCCCTGTGCAAGCTTTACGGAACTGAGACCGCACTTCAGCGTGCACTGATGGAAAAGGTGTGGCTCAAGCACGGCGGATACCTGATCATTCAGCCGACAGAAGCCCTTACTGTAATTGATGTGAATTCAGGGAAAAATATCAGCAGGATGAAAAATGAAAACGGAATCATGAAAATCAATCTGGAAGCAGCAGAAGAAGCAGCGAAACAGATTCGTCTGAGGAATCTCTCCGGTATTATTCTGATCGATTTTATTAACCTGGAGCAGCAGGAGAATATCAACACTCTTCTGAAGGAATTCCGCTCCATGCTGGCACAGGATCCGGTCCAGACTTCGCTGATTGACATCACGCCGCTTAATCTCGTGGAAATTACACGGAAGAAAGTGCACAAACCGCTTGCAGAACAGATAGATATCAAAACTTTTCATTTACAAGAGACCGACGAAGCGATATAATATTGAACCGAGAGTGCGGTGCGGATTCTCCGTGCACGCATACTGCGGATAACAGTTCAGCCACCGGTTTCCCGTGAACTGTTGCCAATTTGAACGGATTACATTTGGAGGAATATTAAAATGAAAAAAGTTGTTAAGTTCGGCGGAAGTTCCCTTGCGAATGCGGAACAGTTCAAAAAAGTCGGCGCGATCATCAGTGAGGATGAAGCCCGCCGCTATGTTGTGCCGTCTGCACCGGGCAAACGATTCGCAGACGACACCAAAGTAACGGATATGCTCTACGCCTGTTATGACGCAGCTGTAAAGGGCGAGGATTTTTCCGGACTGCTCGGGAACATCCAGGAGCGGTATCAGGAGATCATCAACGGATTAGGACTTGAGTTTTCACTTGCTGATGATTTTGCCCTGATTGCAGAGAATTTCCACAGCAAAGCCGGTCAGGATTACGCGGCTTCCCGTGGCGAATACTTAAACGGAAAGATCATGGCAGCATATCTTGATACTGCGTTTGTGGATGCCGCTGATGTCATTCGCTTCAATGAGGACGGCACATTCAACGATGAAGTAACAAACGAACTGCTCGGCGCCCGTTTAAGCGAACTTCATTCCGCTGTCATTCCGGGATTCTACGGAGCAAAAGAGGACGGAACCATCGTTACCTTTTCCAGAGGCGGATCTGATATCACAGGCTCCCTTGTAGCTCTTGCAGTAAAAGCAGATCTCTACGAAAACTGGACCGATGTTTCCGGATTTCTGATCGCCGACCCGAGAATTGTAAAGAATCCGAAATCCATTGAAACCATCACTTACAAGGAGCTCCGGGAGCTCTCATATATGGGGGCCAGTGTACTCCACGAAGACGCGATATTTCCGGTAAGAAAAGCTGGAATTCCAATCAACATCCGCAACACCAATGCTCCGGAAGACAAGGGAACCCTTATCGTTGAGAGCACATGCCGTCAGCCGCGGTACACCATTACCGGAATTGCGGGAACCGATGGCTTCGCGGCAATTACAGTAGAGAAGGCAATGATGAATTCCGAAGTTGGTTTCTGCCGGAAGGTTCTTCAGATCTTTGAGGACAACGGAGTTTCCATTGAACATATGCCTTCGGGAATCGATACCATGTCCATCTTCGTAAACAAGGAAAGTTTCGAAGAGAAAGAGCAGAAGATTCTGGCTGACATCAACAAATCCGTACACCCGGATCATATTGAACTGGAATCTGATCTGGCTCTGATCGCAGTAGTAGGCAGAGGTATGAAGTCCACGCGCGGTACTGCCGGACGTATTTTCTCAGCCCTCGCTCATGCGCATATTAATGTAAAAATGATTGACCAGGGATCAAGTGAGCTGAACATCATTGTCGGAGTCAAACACGAGGATTTCAAAACCGCAATCCGCGCACTGTATGAGATTTTTGTATTGACTCAGATTTAAGTACCATACAAAAGAAAGGCAGAGTTGACACAGGATGAATATATTGTTTTTTCTGAAGCCCAAAAGCGAAGTCGCATACGTGTATGATTACGGTACACTCCGTCAGGTGCTGGAAACCATGGAGTATCACAAGTATGCATCTATCCCGATGCTCAACAAAAAAGGCGAATATGTGGGCACAATCACTGAGGGGGATCTTCTGTGGGGTATTAAGCGATATACAAACCTGAACCTGAAAGAAGCTGAAAATATATTTATAGAAGACTTTCCGCGAAAAGCTGATTATGAGGCGGTATCCGTCGACTCAGATATGGAAGATCTTATCCAGAAATCAATGAATCAGAACTATGTTCCGGTTGTTGATGACCAGAAGAAATTCATCGGCATTGTAACACGTAAAAGTATTATTGAATACTGCTACGAAAAACTGAAAAAAATGCCGGATAACTATTGACTTTGGAAAATATGCTATGCTATACTACAACAGTATGCCGCACAATGAGGTTTCAAGTTCTGTCTATCAGACACCGTAATTGGCGAGTAATGATAATAGGAGGTGCCATATGTACGCGATTATAGCAACAGGTGGTAAACAGTACAAAGTAGCTGAAGGCGATATCATTAAAGTAGAAAAACTTGGTGTTGAAGCTGG
>DXGZ01000066.1 GCA_019113645.1 Candidatus Mediterraneibacter vanvlietii
TGGAGTTCCGTGTGCGGACGTCAGGACAGGCGGTGAGATTGTCTGAGCGAAGCGAGTTGCTCACCGTCTGTCCTTGTATTTAGTCCGTGCCCGGAACTTCTTAGTTGCCCTTATTCCCCGGAGCGGAACCTCGAACATATCCTCACTCCCTGCAGAATACGTCTTAAAAAACTTCTCTGTTTTCGTACGTTCAGTCAATGAAGGTAGTGAACAAAATAGCGGACTGTCTTTTTGGGGAGGGTTACATATAATAGTATAACAGCAGGCAGCAATAATATACAGGAACAGGAGGAGCGCGGCATGAGACTCTGTGAGCTTAGAGACAAGGAAGTGATCAATATCTGCAGCGGCAGGAAGCTCGGATGCATCGTGGATGTGGAGATCAACATCTGCAGTGGTGAAGTGGAAGCGGTGATTATCCCGGGTCCCGGAAAGATATGTGGGTTCCTTGGAACGGACTGCGAGTATGTGATTCCGTTCGGCTGCATTCGGAAAATTGGGCCGGATATTGTGATAGTGGAGATCCAGGAGGAAAAGTTTTTGCAAAAGTTTTAGTGATTGTGTATAATGTACGCAGTTAGTGAAAATGAGCATGTATAAAACAGAGAAAGGCAGGAAGAATTATGAGATGTCCATATTGCGGCAACCTGGATACCAGAGTGATCGATTCGAGACCGGCGGAAGACAGAAGTTCGATCCGGAGAAGGCGCTCCTGTGATGAGTGCGGGAGAAGATTTACAACCTATGAAAAGGTGGAAACGATTCCTCTGATCGTGATAAAAAAGGATGACAACCGCGAACAGTATCAGAGAGCCAAGATCGAGCAGGGCATCCTGAGCGCCTGCTACAAGAGACCGGTTTCAGCCGAGGCGATCCAGAAGACTATTGACGCCATTGAGCTGGAGATATTCAACCGGGAAGAAAAGGAGATCCCAAGCAGTGTGATCGGGGAGATTGTCATGGAGAAACTCAAAGACCTCGATCCGGTGGCTTATGTCAGATTCGCTTCCGTGTACAGAGAGTTCAAGGATGTTAATACATTCATGGACGAGCTGAAGAAGTTCCTTCAGTAGCAGAACATGCGTACCTATAAGCTGACGGTTGCATATGATGGAACCGGATATCAGGGCTGGCAGAAGCAGACGAATACAGACCGGACGATCCAGGGAATTCTGGAGAACATTATAACAGAAGAAACAGGATACAGCGCGGAGATGAACGGCTCCGGCCGCACGGATGCCGGGGTTCATGCTTCCGGGCAGACGGCAAGCGTAGTGCTTCCGGGGCGTGTGGATGAGGAAACGCTTATCAGGCGGATCAACGAAAAACTTCCGGCAGATATCCGGGTTCTGGACATGCTTCTTGTGAAAAACGGGTTCCATGCGAGGAAAAGCGCTGTGGGAAAGGTGTATGAGTACCATATTGATACCAGGGAGCGGCCGGATGTGTTCAGAAGAAGGTACTGTTATCATTTCCCGGAGCATCTTGATCTTGAGGCGATGCGGGAAGCGGCGTCATATCTGATCGGAACACATGAATTTGCAGGATATACAGATAAAAAAGATGAAAAGTCCACAAAAAGGACAATCTATGATATAATAATCAGCGGACAAGGCGGCAGAGTAGATATCAGATATGAAGGAACCGGTTTTCTGTATCACATGGTGAGGATACTGACCGGCACTCTGCTTGAAGTGGGAACGCACCGGAGAACGCCCCGGAGCGCGGAGGCGGCTCTGAAGTCAAAAGACAGAAGAGAGGCAGGATTTCTTGCCCCGGCGTGCGGCCTGTTTTTAAAAGAAGTGCGCTATGATAAAAACTGAGAGGACAGATAGCTGGATTATCTGTCCTTCCTTGTGTACCTTTAAGGGCACAGGATAAAGGAGGTATGTAATGAAACTGATATCGTGGAATGTAAATGGAATCCGGGCGTGTGTCCAGAAAGGATTCCTCGATTTTTTTAAAGAGGCTGACGCGGATATCTTCTGCATCCAGGAGACGAAGATGCAGGAAGGGCAGCTTCAGCTTGAGCTTCCCGGATATTATCAGTATTGGAATTATGCAGTGAAGAAAGGGTATTCAGGTACGGCGGTGTTTACGAAGAAAGAGCCTCTTTCGGTTGCCTACGGAATCGGAATCGAGGAACACGACCAGGAGGGACGTGTCATTACCTGCGAGTTTGAGGATTTCTACTTTGTGACTGTCTATACGCCGAACTCTCAGAATGAGCTGGCGCGTCTTGATTACCGGATGAAATGGGAAGATGATTTCCGGGCTTATTTAAAGAAGCTCGAGGAGTCCAAACCGGTGATCGTAACCGGCGATATGAATGTGGCTCACAGGGAGATTGACCTGAAGAATCCGAAGACAAATCGGAAGAATGCAGGTTTTACCGATGAGGAACGGCAGAAGTTCACAGAACTTCTGGATGCAGGTTTCATCGATACGTTCCGGTATTTTTATCCGGATCAGGAAGGGATCTATTCCTGGTGGTCCTACCGGTTCAGCGCCCGGGCGAAGAACGCAGGGTGGCGGATCGACTATTTCTGCGTGTCTGAGAGCCTGAAGGACCGGCTTGCCGACGCGAAGATACTTACGGACGTGATGGGATCGGATCACTGCCCGGTGGAACTGGATTTAAATTAGGAGGATGATTGAAAATGACAAAAATAGATATTATCTCCGGCTTTCTTGGAGCTGGAAAAACAACGCTGATCAAGAAACTTCTCTCAGAAGCATTTACAGGTGAACAGGTAGTGCTGATTGAGAATGAATTCGGAGAGATCGGTATCGACGGCGGATTCTTAAAAGAATCCGGAATCGAGATCCGTGAGATGAACTCAGGATGCATCTGCTGCTCGCTCGTAGGAGATTTCGGGAAATCTCTGCGCGAAGTGGTGGACACGTATCACCCGGACCGTATCCTGATCGAGCCTTCAGGAGTGGGAAAACTCTCTGATGTGATCAAGGCAGTGCAGGATGTGCAGGGCGAGATCGACGCGCAGCTGAACAGCTTCACCACGGTGGTGGATGTGACAAAGTGCAGAATCTACAGAAAGAATTTCGGTGAGTTCTTCAGCAACCAGATCGAGTATGCGGGCGCAGTGATTTTAAGCCGTACAGATAAGGCGAAACCGGAGAAGATCGAGGAGAGTGTGAAACTGTTAAGAGAGCTGAATGAGAAAGCTCCGTTTATCACGACTCCGATCGCGCAGCTTGACGGGGCGAAGATTCTGGCGACAATGGAATCGAGCAAGTCGCTGGAAGAGGAACTTCTCGCTGAGATTGTGTGCCCGGAATGCGGACATCATCATGAGGAGGGCGAGTGCTGCGGCCACGACCATGATCACGATCATCATCACGATCACGAGCATGAGCACCATCATGATCATGACCACGAGCATGAGCACCACCATGATCATGACCACGATCACGAGCATGAGCATCACCATGATCATGCCGGACATCACCATGCGGATGATGTGTTTACAAGCTGGGGAAGAGAGACGATCCGCACTTACACGAAAGAGCAGATCAGCGAGATCCTCAGAACGCTGGAGGAGGATCCGGCATACGGCAATGTGCTCCGCGCAAAGGGCATGGTAGCAGGTGCTGACGGCGAGTGGATTTATTTTGATATGGTTCCGGAGGAGCACGAGGTACGCACAGGCGCGCCTGAGTATACAGGAAGAATCTGCGTCATCGGAGCGGAACTTGATGAGAACAGGCTTGCGGAGCTGTTCGGCGTTGCCTGAACCGGAATAAGACAGGAGAGATGGAATTATGGAACCAAGTGTAATGGTCTATCTGATGACCGGTTTTCTGGACAGCGGAAAGACACAGTTTCTTACATTTACATTGAAGCAGGATTATTTTCAGATCGATGGCAAGACACTTCTGATCCTCTGTGAGGAAGGGGAAGAGGAGTACAATGCCATGGAGCTGCTGAAATACGGCGTGGTGATCGAGAAAGTGGAGGATCAGGAAGAACTGACGGCGGAGTGGCTGGAAGAAATGAACAGAAAGCATGAGCCGGAGCGTGTTGTTGTGGAGTATAACGGCATGTGGAAAGTCAGTGATTTTGAGAATCTGAAACTGCCGGAAGGCTGGGGAATCGAGCAGAAGATTACAACTGTTGACGCGAGCACGTTCCAGATGTATCTGACCAACCTGAAACCGCTGTTCGTGGAGATGGTCAGAGGCGCTGACATGGTGTTGTTCAACCGCTGTGAGGACATCAAGCCACTGGCAGGCTACCGCCGCAGCGTGAAGGTAGTAAGCCCTCAGGCAGAGGTGATCTTTGAGGATGAAGACGGCGAAGTGGAAAACATTTTTGAGGACGATGTGCCTTATGACCTGAAAGCGCCTGTGATTAAGATTGAAAGAGAAGATTACGGCATCTGGTATGTGGATATGATGGAGAATCCGGACCGCTACAAGGGGAAAGTCGTGGAGTTCACAGCAAAAGTGCTGAAACCAAGGACATTTCCGGCAAAAGTTTTCATGGCAGGCCGCATGGCGATGACCTGCTGTGCGGATGACACGTCATTTCTCGGGTATGTGTGCCGCAGTTCATATGCGCCGAAGCTAAAACCAGGACAGTGGGTGACGGTACGGGCGAAAGTAAGGTTCGCAAATGTGTCAGTGTACCGGGGCGAGGGACCGGTTCTCGAAGCAGAGAATATTGAACTTGCGGACCCGATAGAGGAACTGGTATACTTTAACTAAACAGTCAAACCAGCAGGAGGAACGGATATGGAGAAGAATTTTGATGTGATCGCCCTTGGCGAGCTTCTGATCGATTTTACAATGAACGGGCAGAGCGAACAGGGCAACAATATGTTTGAGGCATGCCCGGGCGGCGCGCCGTGCAACGTGCTTGCGCTTCTGAATAAAATGGGCAAGAAGACAGCATTCCTCGGGAAAGTCGGACAGGACCAGTTTGGGACGCTTCTTAAAGATACGATTACAGAGGTGGGGATTGACTCGACCCGCCTGGTGATGGATCCGGAAGTGAATACAACGCTGGCGTTCGTCCACACATTTCCGGACGGCGACAGGGAGTTCTCTTTCTACCGGAATCCGGGAGCGGATATGATGCTCTCTGAGAGTGATGTGGATCCGGAATTCATCGGACAGGCGAAGATCTTTCATTTCGGAACGCTGTCCATGACTCATGACGGGGTGAGAGCAGCAACGAAGAAAGCAGTGCAGGCTGCAAGAGAAAACGGATGCCTGATTTCGTTTGACCCGAACTTACGACCGCCGCTGTGGTCCTCTCTTGAACTCGCGAAAGAGCAGATGGAGTATGGATTCGGCGTGTGCGATATCCTTAAGATCTCGGACAATGAGATTCAGTTTGTGTCGGGAAAAGAAGACTATGACGAGGGAATCGCATATCTCCAGGAGAAATACCAGATTCCGCTGATCCTGCTTACCATGGGAAGAGACGGAAGCCGCGCGTACTACAAAGGCATGCGCGTCCAGAAACCGGGATTCTCCGTGAAGGCGATCGAGACAACAGGCGCCGGTGATACCTTCTGCGGAAGTTCCCTGACTTATATTCTGGAACATGATTTCGACAGTCTGACAGAGGAACAGTTAGGAGAAATGCTGACATTTGCAAATGCGGCTGCTGCCATCGTAACCACGAAAAAAGGCGCGATCCGTTCCATGCCGGAGCGGGAAGAAGTCACAGCGCTTCTCGATAGCAATAAATAAAATCAATAACAGGAAACAAAAGATAACGGGACAAAAGGCGGAAAGCCATTTGTCCCGTTAAGCGATTATCGCCCTGATTTTCAGGATCTGACACGGTTCTGGTTTCTCCACTCTCTCGGCGGAACCCCGTATACATTCTTAAATGCTCTCGAAAAATGAAGCTGGTTCGGATAACCGACAGCATTGCCGATATCGTTCACGGACAGTGCGGTCAGCTTTAGCAGTTCTGCGGCTTTGGTCATCCGGTAGCTTAAGAGAAACTCCTGCGGGGATTTTCCCACGGTTTCTTTGAAAATGCGGCCGAAGTAAGTGCGGTTCAGTCCGCAGAAAGCAGCGATCCCTTCTACAGTGATATCGTTCTGAAAATTCTGTTCAATATAATTCAATGCTTCTTTGATATAGAAATCCCTCACTTTTCCCTTAGAGGAAAGCTTCATCGTTGCAGCGGAACGGGAAAGATAGTCGATAAAAAGATACAGGTGCCCGATCAGGTGGAACGGGGAATCCTGCCCGTGTTCCGCCAGGTAGAGCATTTCGTTTTTCATATTTTCGCGCAGGTCTTTCGAGGTCGCGTGATAGACCGGAGAGTCTGCGGACAGTCCGGCGATTTCGATGATCTCCCTGGCGCGCAGCCCGTCGAATTCGATCCAGACATATTCCCAGGGAAGATGGATATCCGCCATATAAGTCGTGATCTGTCTTGGGAAGATCATGAATCCCTGCCCGCTTTTGATCTGGTATTCGCGGGAAATGCCTTTTGAGTCCTGGGCGATCAGTTTCCCGGTGCCTGAGAGGACATAGTGGAACAGGTAGTGATTCCTCGATACGGGCCCGAACGAATGGCCGGGACTGCAGGTCTCGCGTCCGAACTGATAGAGTCCGAGATCGATAAAATTCTCATTTGGAAATACGGAAAACAGAACATCACTCACAGGAACCCCTCCTTTAGTTTTCTGATTACTTCTTTGATTATACCTCAAAATATACCAAAATGCGACCAGACTTTTTGAAGAAACGGTGTAAGTCGCATCATGGTATAAAATACGGTTTATACAGATATTTTCAGATGCATTTTGGAATGTTATAATCAATCTATAAGCGGAAAAAGCTAAAGGAAGGAGCTGAAACTATTATGAAAAGGAAAAATGCGATCAGTGCGGTGCTTGCGGTTGCCATGCTTGCCACAGCCATTCTTCCGGGATGCGGTTCGGAGGAGAACAACGGTGTGACGGAGATTGAAATTCTTCAGTACAAACCGGAAGCCGCGGCATATTTCGATCAGGTGGAAGAAGCGTTCAACGCCTCTCACGATGATATCCACCTGACGATCAGTTCGCCGAATGACGCCAGCACGATCATGAGGACCAGATTTATCCGAGAAGATTATCCGGATATCATCGGTATCGGGGGAGACATCAATTACTCATACTATGTAGATGCTGACATCCTTGCTGATGTATCAGATTATGAGGGATTATCAAATGTCAAACAGTCATATATCGACATTCTCGAGAACCTTGAGATTACACCGAAGGAGGGAACATACGGTGTGCCTTATGTGGCGAACGCGGCGGGAATCCTTTATAACAAGGATATGTTTGAGGAGCATGGATGGAAGATCCCGGAGACATGGAGTGAGCTGATCGACCTGTGTGAAGAGATTCAGTCAGAAGGAATCCTGCCGTTTTATTTCGGATTTCGTGACACCTGGACCTGTCTGGCCCCGTGGAATTCACTGGCAGTAGATCTTGCGCCTGCTGATACGTGTCAGCAGGTGAATGCGGGCGAGACTACATTCTCGGAGGAATATATAGAAGTGGCGGAGAAATGTCTGGAAATGGTAAGCTACGGACCAGATGATCCGTTTGCATACGGCTATAATGATGCGTGTACCGCTTTTGCGAACAGTGAATCTGCAATGTATCCGATAGGAAGCTATGCAGTACCGCAGATTCTTTCAGTAAACCCGGATATGAATATAGACTCATTTGTAACACCGGGAAATGACGATCCGTCCAAAAACACGCTGAATTCAGGTGTAGATCTGATGTTTGCGGTGACTGCGGAATGCAGGAATAAAGAAGCGGCATATGAAGTGCTTGATTTCCTGATGGAAGATGAGAATATACAGGCATATATTGATGACCAGAATGCCGTGCCGTGTAAAGACGGTGACTTCGAGCTTGCGCCGATGCTCGATGGTATGACTTCTTTTATTGAAGCGGGAAATATGACGGACTATCAGGATCATTACTATCCTTCTGAGATGGCTGCGGATGCACTCATCCAGACATATCTGATCAATAAAGACGCAGATGCGTTCCTGAACGATTTTGACGCACGCTGGCAGAGGTACAACCGTGATATCATCCGTGCGGTCCAAGAATACAATGAAGAGCATGGAACTGCTGAGTAGGAAAGGAGTGGGGTGGATTATGAAAAAAGTAAATGACAGTAAGCGGACTTATATGCTGATTACCATACCGATTCTTGCACTGTTTGTCTGCTTTAATACAGTGCCGCTGATTCGTGGTGTGATCTACAGTTTTACGAATTTTAAAGGTTTTGGTACATATGATTTCGTGGGCTTCCGCAACTATGTGGATTTGTTTACAGATCCGAGAATCGGAGGATCCTATCTGTTTACGATTAAACTGGCAATTGCGGCTACGATTGTAACGAATGTGATCAGCCTGATTCTTGCTTTAGGATTAAACAGCAGGATTAAAGGCAAGACATTCCTCCGTGCGGCTTATTTCGTGCCGAATGTACTTGGAGCGCTGGTTGTAGGTTACATTTTCCAGTATTTTTTTACCTACATTCTGCCGGGAATCGGAGATGCGCTCGGAATTGGAGCACTCCAGGGGAGTATGCTTTCCAACAGCAAGACGGCGTGGATTGCTATCGTGATTGTCTGCGCATGGCAGTCTATTGCAATGAACACGATTATTTATATTTCCGGACTCCAGACGGTTCCGGAGGATGTATATGAGGCAGGAGATCTGGACGGAGCCACGGGGTGGAAAAAGTTCAGATATCTGACATTCCCCCTGATTATTCCATTCTTTACTATTAACATGGTCCTTTGCGTGAAGAACTTCCTGATGGTATTTGATCAGATTATGGCAATGACAAAAGGCGGTCCGGAGCAGAGTACAGAATCTATCTCCTACCTGATTTACAATAACGGTCTGTCAGGAGGAAGCTTCGGATATCAGAGTGCGAATGCGGTAGTCTTTTTCATCGTGATCGTTGCAATTTCTGTAGCACAGATGACTATATCAAGTAAGAAGGAGGAGCAGTTATAATGTATGAGAAAATGAAAGCAAGAGTAAACTGGCCCATTACCATCCTTCTGTTTATCGGGCTTATTACAGTGG
This sequence comes from Candidatus Mediterraneibacter vanvlietii, assembly GCA_019113645.1. Classification (GTDB taxonomy): domain Bacteria; phylum Bacillota; class Clostridia; order Lachnospirales; family Lachnospiraceae; genus Mediterraneibacter; species Mediterraneibacter vanvlietii. The sequence continues at coordinate 9,102 of DXGZ01000066.1, forward strand.
CGTTTCCACTGTATATGACTATTGTAATTGCCTTTAAGCAGCCGTCAGATATGACAAACAGCATATCGGGAATCCTGTCTCTTCCGGCGCACTGGAGCCTGAGTAATTTTGCGCAGGCGATGGAGCTGACAGACTTCTGGCGCTCTCTTGGAAACAGCCTTCTGGTGACGATCAGCACAGTAGTACTCTGTATTCTTCTCCATTCCTTGATGGGGTATGCAGTAGGGCGGAATAAGGCGCACAGCAAGATCTACAATCTAATATATTTATTTATTGTAAGCGGTATGTTTGTCCCGTTTGCAATTCTGATGATGCCTCTGGCAAAACAGACTGCGGAGATGCATCTTGATAATTGGGCTGGTGTTATTCTCCTTTATGTGGTATTCTATATGCCGATGAATTTACTTCTTTATACAGGATATCTTGTAAATATCCCGATCGCACTTGAAGAAGCGGCGAGAGTGGATGGAGCCAGTACGTGGCGCACATTCTGGAAGATTATATTCCCGATTATGAAGCCGATGCATGCGACAGTAGCGGTTATTACTGCCCTGGCGGTATGGAACGATGTTATGACACCTCTGATTATTATGTCAGGAAAAGGGCAAAATACACTTCCTCTTGCCCAGCTGACGTTCCAGACGCAGTTTGGTACGAACTATAACCTGGCGTTTGCGTCTTATCTGCTGGCTCTGATCCCGATTATCATTTTCTATGTGATCTGTCAGAAACATATCATCAACGGAGTGGTAAACGGCGCCGTGAAATAAATATACCGGGATGTGCGGTGCGCATCCTGAGCGGGCGGGGTGTGTACAGAAGCAGTTGTACATATCCCCGTCCTTTTGGCTTTGCGGGAGAAGTGAGCGCAGAGCGGCAAAGCGGATCTGTGAGTATCCGCGCTATAAAAGAGCAGGAGTGAATAAAAATGAGTATAGTTTATGATGAAAAATGCAGGACAATTACACTGCATACGCAGAATACAACGTATCAGATGCAGATCGACAGATACGGATTTCTGCTTCATTTATATTATGGAAAGCGCGCGGAAGGATGTATGGATTACCTTCTGACCTATTATGACAGAGGATTTTCCGGAAATCCGTATGACGCGGGAAATGATAAGACTTATTCCATGGATTCGCTGCCGCAGGAGTTCCCGTCCCTGGGGACAGGCGACTACCGTACGCCGGCGTGCATTATCAAGAATACGGACCGGACGTACTGCAGTGACTTCCGCTATGAGAGCCACTGCATAAAAGACGGAAAATACAATCTGGAAGGGCTTCCGGCCGTTTACGCGGGAGCAGAGGAAGCGCAGACGCTGGAGGTAGTGCTGGTGGACCGGGTGACAGGTGTGCGCGCGGTACTGCTCTACGGGGTGCTGCCTGAGTTTGATGTGATCACGCGGAGCGTGAAGATTATCAATGGAAGCGATGGCCGTATCTCGGTGAAAAAGCTTTCCCCTGCCAGTCTGGATATGGTCGGCGGCAATTATGATTTCATTACATTTTACGGAAGACATGCCATGGAGCGGAATTTCCAGAGAATGCCGATCGGGCATGGAACGACGAAGATCTGCAGCCTGAGAGGATCCTCCAGCCATCAGTACAATCCGGCGGTTATCGTTGCGGAGCACGATACAACAGAGGATGCGGGCGGATGCTGGTCCATGAGTTTTGTATACAGCGGAAGCTTCCAGAGTGAAGCCGGCAAGGATCAGTATTATCAGACAAGGGTTATGATGGGATTCTGCGAGGAGCAGTTTGCCTATCCGCTGAATGCGGGAGAGGAATTCCGGTCACCGGAAGTGATTATGAGTTATTCCTCCGAAGGTCTGGCAAAACTGTCCCAGAACCTGCACCGGTGTATCCGCACTCATCTGTGCCGGGGCAAATACAAGGAAGCAGTGCGTCCGATTCTGCTCAACAGCTGGGAGGCGTCCTATTTTGATTTCACCGGGGAGTCGCTTCTGAAACTGGCGGAGCAGGCCGCAGAGCTCGGGATCGAGATGTTCGTCATGGATGACGGATGGTTCGGCAAGAGAGACAGTGAGCTGAGAGGACTCGGCGACTGGAAAGTCAATGAGGAAAAGCTGGGGTGCAGCCTGGGTGAGCTGATCGAGAAGATCAATGGGATGGGACTGAAATTCGGTATCTGGATCGAACCGGAGATGGTGAATGAAGACAGCGACCTGTACCGGGAGCATCCGGACTGGGCATTTGTCATACCGGGACGCCGGCCGAATCGGTCCAGACATCAGCTTGTGCTTGATTTCTCCAGAAGAGAAGTAGTAGATTATATATATGACCGGATCTGTGATGTGCTGGATCAGGGGAACATCGAGTATATCAAATGGGATATGAACCGGAGTCTTGCGGATATCTATTCAGCTACCGCGGATACGCAGGGGCGCGTACTTCATGATTATGTGCTGGGACTCTACGATTTCCTTGAGAGGATTGTGCAGCGCTATCCTGATATTCTGATTGAGGGATGCAGCGGAGGCGGCGGAAGATTTGATGCCGGGATGCTCTACTATACGCCGCAGATCTGGTGCAGTGATAATACAGATGCGATCGACAGACTGGAGATCCAGTACGGAACTTCCTTTATGTATCCGATCTCGGCGGTCGGATCTCATGTGTCAGCGTCGCCCAACCATCAGACAGGGCGGTGCACATCCATGAAGACGAGAGGGATTGTCGCGCTTGCGGGAACATTCGGATATGAGTTGAACTTAAACGAGATCAGCGAGGAGGAGAAGCAGGAGATCCGCAGGCAGATCGCAGAGTATAAAAAGTATGCCGCTCTGATACAGAGGGGACTGTACTACAGGCTTACGAATCCACAGACAGATAACGAAGGCGCGTGGGAGTTCGTCTCTGAGGACAGAGGGGAAGCTCTTGTGCAGGCGGTAAGCATCAAACAGCACGCCAATATGACAGTAGATTATATCAGGGTCAAAGGCCTGAAAGAGAATACGATGTACCGCGAGACGGAGAGCGGGCGGATGTATAACAGCAACGCTCTGAGCGAGGCAGGGTTCCCGCTTCCGATTTCGATGGGAGAATACCGCGCTTATCAGTGGCATTTTGTAGAGGCCGAATAAATATAAAGTGAGGGATGATTTACATGGCAAAGAAATCTAGAGCTGCGAGAAAGAAAGAGGCGGCGAAGCAGAACTCGATGAAGAAGACAGCTGCGGCTGCAAATACGCAGAGCGCACAGGCAGAAGCAAAAGCGAAAGCGGAGGCAGAAGCGAAGGCGAAAGCAGAGGCAAAAGCCAAAGCCGAGGCGGAAGCAAAAGCGGAGGCGGAAGCAAAAGCCAAAGCGGAGGCAGAGGCGGAAGCAAAGGCGAAAGCGGAAGCAGAGGCGAAAGCAGAAGCAGAGGCGAAAGCGAAAGCGGAGGCGGAAACAAAGGCGAAAGCAGTGGCAAAAGCGGAGGCGGAGGCGAAAGCCAAAGCGGAGGCAGAGGCGAAAGCCAAAGCGCAAGCGGAAGCAAAGGCGAAAGCAGAGGCAGAGGCGAAAGCTAAAGCAGAGGCAGAAGCGAAAGCCAAAGCAGAAGCGGAAGCAAAGGCAAAAGCAGAGGCAGAGGCGAAGGCGAAAGCAGAAGCAGAAGCGAAAGCAAAAGCAGAAGCGGAAGCAAAGGCGAAAGCAGAGACAGAAGCGAAAGCCAAGGCAGAGTCAGATCGGATCTTCACGGAGCGTCTGCAGAAACATCACGATGAGCTCAGATGGCTGTACATGGAGCTGTACGGAAACGATGATATGTTTGCGGAACTCTGCAGCCAGATGAAGGAATATTATGATGCGAGAAATGAAAAACTCAAGGCTCTGGATGCACAGCGCGAGGCGGAAGGCGAGTGGTACCGCAAGAGAGACATGCTCGGCATGATGATGTATATCGACAATTTTGCCGGTGATATCAAAGGGGTAGAGGAGAAACTTCCGTACATTGAGAAATGCAATGTAAACTATATACACCTGATGCCGTTCCTTGATTCACCGAAAGGCCGTTCGGACGGCGGATACGCGGTGGCAGATTTCCGCAAGGTGAAACCGGAACTCGGAACAATGGATGATCTGTCAGAACTTGCAGAGAAGTGCCACGAGAAAGGCATCAGTCTGTGCATGGACTTTGTCATGAATCATACGTCAGAGGATCACGAGTGGGCGAAGAAGGCGCGCCAGGGAGACGGCGAGTACATGAGCCGCTATTTCTTCTATGCTGATCCGTCCATTCCGCAGGAATACGAAAAGACGGTTCCGCAGGTGTTCCCGACCACAGCGCCGGGGAACTTTACCTATCTTCCGGAGATGGGTCACTATGTGATGACTACGTTCTATCCTTATCAGTGGGATCTGAACTACAGAAACCCGCGTGTATTCAATGAGATGATGTACAACTTCCTGTACCTTGCCAACCAGGGAATGGATATCATCCGAATCGATGCGGTTCCGTATATCTGGAAAGAACTGGGCACAAACTGCAGAAATCTTCCGCAGGTACACACGATTGTCCGCATGATGCGCATGATCGGCGAGATCGTGTGTCCGGGTATTGTGCTTCTCGGCGAGGTTGTTATGGAGCCGGACAAAGTGGCTCCGTATTTTGGGACAGTGGAGAAGCCGGAGTGCCATATGCTCTACAATGTGACAACAATGGCTACTACATGGCATACGGTTGCAACGAGAGATATCCGACTGCTCAGAAAGCAGATGGATATCGTGTGCGCGCTTCCGAAGGAGTACACATTCCTGAATTATCTGCGCTGCCACGATGATATCGGCTGGGGACTGGATTATGATACGCTGGAGAAATGGGGCATGAAAGAGGTGCCGCATAAGAAATATCTGAATGATTATTTCCAGGGCAAGACAGAGGGAAGCGTCAGCCGCGGCGAGCTCTACAATGAAGACCTGGTAACAGGGGATGCGCGTTTCTGTGCAACAACAGCGTCCATGTGCGGTGTTGAGAGCGCGGGATTCGAGCAGAACGAAGAGAAGATGAACTGGGCGATTGAGAAAGATGTAATGCTTCACGCATACATGTTCACGCAGTCCGGACTTCCGGTGCTGTACAGCGGCGATGAGATCGGCCAGGTGAATGATTATACATACAAGGATGATCCGGAGAAAGCGCCCGATTCCCGCTATATCCACAGAGGAAAATTCCAGTGGGATCTGGCTGAGAAAGCAGAGGATGAGACAAGTGTACAGGGTCGTATATTCCAGGCACTGTCACACCTTGAGGCGATCAGAAAAGAAGATCCGTTGTTCAGCGCAGACGCTGAGGTATATACAAAGGATTACAATGATCAGTCCATTCTCTGGGTCGTGAGAAAAGCAGAGGGCAGGACACTTCATGCAGTGTTTAACTTCAGTGATTTCGGCAAGAAGGTGTGGATGCCTGAAAAGGGACGGTATACAGATCTTCTGACAGGCCGCACCGGTGAGGTTGAGACAGTGGATCTTCCGGGATGGGGATTCATGTGGATGGCTGCAGCTCAGTGATGAAGCTGAACTGTTAATTGACATTTTCGGATATAGAAGATATAATAAGGACGAAACAAGGGCGTTTTTCTATGGCAGGAGAACGCCCTCATTTATTTTACAGGGAAATCTGAATGCAGGATGCATAAGGAAATAAAAAAGGAAAAGCAATGTGAAAAGGAGGTTTCATGTTATGCATAATTATACCAGAGATGATATTATGCGCCTCGTGGAGGAGGAAGATGTAGCGTTTATCCGTCTGCAGTTTACGGATATTTTCGGAACCATGAAAAATATGGCAGTGACGGTAAGCCAGCTTGAAAAGGCGCTGGACAACCGCTGCATGTTCGATGTCTCCTCCCTGGACGGACTTTCGGGAGAGGAGGATTCGGATATGTACCTGTACCCGGATCTGAGCACGTTTGAAATCTTTCCGTGGCGGCCCCAGCAGGGGAAAGTGGCGCGGCTGATCTGCGATGTGTACCGCACAGACGGAACGCCGTATGAGGTGGATCCGAGATATGTGCTGAAGAAAGCCATTGCAGAGGCAGCGGAGATGGGATATACGCTGAATGCGGGGCCTGAGTGCGAGTTCTTCCTCTTCCATACGGATGAGGACGGGCTTCCGACTACATTGACTCATGAGAAGGGAAGCTACTTCGATGTGGGACCGGTTGATTTCGGAGAAAATGCGCGCCGCGATATGGTTCTCACACTGGAAGAGATGGGATTTGAGATTCTCTCATCCCATCATGAGATCGCGCCGGCACAGCATGAGATCGATTTCCGTTATGACGAGGCGCTTGTCACTGCGGATAACCTTATGACTTTCAAGATGGTGGTGAAGACAATCGCGAAGCGCCACGGGCTTCACGCTACATTTATGCCGAAACCGCGGATCGAGACTTACGGTTCAGGAATGCATATCAATCTGTCTCTGAACAGGGGCGGCGTAAATGCATTTCAGAGTGAGGATGATGTGAACGGACTGAGCCGGGAGGGCTATTATTTCATCGGCGGCCTGATGAAACATATGAAAGCGATCACCTGTATCACAAACCCGACAGTTAATTCGTATAAACGGTTTGTGCCGGGCTATGAAGCACCGGTCTATATGGGCTGGTCATCCAGAACCAGAGGACCGCTGATCCGGGTTCCTTCCGGAAGAGGGGAGAATACCCGGATCGAACTGCGAAGCCCGGACGCGACCGCGAACCCTTATCTGGCGCTGGCTGTGCTTCTGATGGCGGGGCTGGACGGGATCAAGAATAAGATCATGCCCCCGGACTGCATTGACGAGAATATTCAGAAAATGTCGCCGAAACGGCGGGAAGAGCTGGGAGTGGAAGAACTGCCCAGATCTCTGAAAGACGCGGTGGACGAGCTGGAGAAGGATGAGCTGGTGCTCAGTGTTCTCGGGAAAGAGCTTGCGGATAAGATCGTTAAAGCACACAGGAAAGAGTATCATGATTATTGTATGCAGGTGACGGACTGGGAGATTGCAAACTATCTGTATAAAGTATGACAAAAAATGGCAGCGGGAGGTGGCGCTGGTTTGAGCAATATTATTGTCGCATTTTCCAAACGTGATAATGCGGTTCACATCAGAAATATTCTTGTGAAATCAGGGATCGACGTATCTGCGGTCTGCCTGACCGGTGCAAAGGTGCTCCAGTATGCCGAAATGTGGAATGACGGGATTGTGGTGTGCGGGTTTGCTCTTCCAGACATGCAGTATACGCAGTTGAGGGAGTATCTTCCGGACCGGTTTGAAATGCTTCTGGCGGCATCGCCGGACCGGTGGATGGATCAGCTTCCGGATGGTGTTATGGGTCTGCCCATGCCGCTTAAGGTTTATGACCTGATCAACACGGTTGAGATGATACAGGAAACTCAGGAACGCGCGCGGCGAAGGCGGAGACTGAGCGGACGGACGAGAAACGAGAGTGAAAAGCAGATTGTCGAGCAGGCGAAAGCTCTCCTCATGGAGCGAAATCACATGTCGGAAGAGGAAGCGCACAGGTATATACAGAAAACCAGTATGGCGGGCGGAAACAATATGACAGAGACTGCCCGGATGATATTGACAGTTATGAAAGATTGAGTAGAATAGAAGATAGAAATAGATTGTGAAAGGACAGCGCCGATATACATAAGACGACAGGTTTTGGTATATCGGCGTTGATGGTGTAGTATGAAATTTACAAAAATGCAGGGGCTTGGAAATGACTATGTCTACGTAAACTGTTTCCGGGAGAAGATTGCTGATCCGTCCCGGCTGGCTGTGAAGATCAGCGACCGGCATTTCGGCGTGGGTTCGGACGGGCTGATTCTGATCAATCCTTCGGATAAGGCTGATTTTGAGATGGAGATGTACAATGCGGACGGTTCCCGCGGCGAGATGTGCGGCAACGGAATCCGCTGCGTGGCAAAATATGTCTATGATTACGGCCTGACAGATCATACAAGTATCTCGGTGGAAACACTGGGCGGGATCAAATATCTGGATCTTACCGTGAAGGACGGCAAGGCAGTTCTGGTGAAAGTGAACATGGGAAAACCGGAGCTTTCCCCGGAAAAAATCCCGGTGGTTTCTGCGGGAGAAAAGGTGGTGGACGAACCGATCGATGTGGATGGACAGAATTATCGGATGACCTGTGTTTCTATGGGCAATCCTCACGCCGTAGTCTATGTGGACTGTGATGTGAGGAATCTTCCGCTGGAAGAGATCGGACCGAAGTTCGAGAATCATGAGCGTTTCCCGAACAGAGTGAACACGGAATTTGTGCGGGTGCTGGACCGCAGGACAGTGGAGATGCGTGTCTGGGAACGCGGCTCGGGAGAGACGCTTGCGTGCGGAACAGGAGCCTGCGCTGTGGCGGTGTCCTGCGTCCTGAACGGACTTACAGAAGACGAGGTAACGGTGAAGCTGCTGGGCGGCGATCTTCAGATCAAATGGGACCGTGAGAAAGACACAGTTTTCATGACAGGGCCGGCGGAAGTGGTGTTTGACGGCGAATGGCCGGCGGAGGGGATCGATTAATGAGCGAAACAAAGTATACGAAAGAACAGGCGCAGTTCCTGAGCAAGTGGTATAAAGTCCTGTTCTGGCTCGTGATACTGGGAATCGCGGCAAATCTGCTGACGAATGAGAATATTGTGGCAGAGGTGCCGGCGCTGTACTGGCCGGGGCAGATACTGTCGGTTCTGTATGCGGTGGCGTACGGTTGGGTGCTTCTGCAGCTGGCGGCAGAGAATAGCCGGTATCGCAAGGCAGGCATGTGGCTGATCGTGTCAACAATTATAACAGTGTTTGCCGATGCGCTCGCTAATGTGGGAGTGGGCGCGGCTGCGATCAGTCTGCTGATCGGTCTTGTGGCTGTTGGACTTTCTATAGCAGGAGCGTATCAGGAATACCAGGGGCATTCGGAGATCCTGAGTGATGTGGATGCTGTGCTCTCGGAGAAGTGGCTGAAGCTCTGGAAATGGTACGTTATTGTGCTTGTCGTGTCATTTGCGGGAATGCTGCTTATATTCCTTTCTGCTATACTGGGAGTGCTTGCAATGCTGTTTGCAGCGATCGCGGCGCTGGTTCTCAGTGTGCTGGAGCTGGTATACCTTTACAGACAAGCGAAGCTGTTTGAAAGTATTGCCGGACAGAACTGACGGCTGAGAGATGAATGTTTGAAGAGCGTTGTGTGGAGAGACAGGGATTGCTGAATTGCAGTCCCTGTTTTTTGGGTTTGACGAGTGAGCGCTACGTTCGGGACGTAGAGGGCGTTGGTTCGCATCCTGTCACTCTGATTTTTTTCTTTTACTTTTCTATTCTACGCCTTCCAAAGAAAGTAATTGTTTAAAATATGAGATGCAGGTAAAATAATTATATAAGAATTTTCGGATATACAACTTATTGAAGAGGGCAAAGCGGTACAGTATGTAACTGTTTCACATGAATTAGGGCATGCTTTTGGGTTGACTCATAGAATTACAGAAAGAAACAGGGCAAAAGAACGTTTATTTTCTTTGTGAGTCCTCATATTATGATACTGAAAATACATATTGCAGAATTGCAGGTCCGGAAAATCAGTTTGTTGAAGTGTCGGATGGAGTATTTATGAACACCAAGACAGTAGGAACGCGGCTTTCTGGTAATTACCGATTGAATACAATGCGGACTTCTTTGTTACAAACAGAGAGTGAATCTTCATATACATATTCATTGGATGAGCTCATTGCTCAAATGGATTTATAATAATGAGTATCAGAAACGGTTACTTTTTAGAAAAATTCTTAGATGGAATGAGTGAATGAAAAAGAACAGGGACTGCAGAAATTCTCTGCAATCCCCGTATTTTCACGCTTTTTTGGCAATAAAAAAATCGGAGTGACAGGATTCGAACCTGCGACCTCTACGTCCCGAACGTAGCGCTCTACCAAGCTGAGCCACACTCCGATAAAATAGGAATCTGCATTTCTGTAGATTCCCCAGCTACGGAAAAGGGACTTGAACCCCTACTAACAGAGTCAGAGTCTGCTGTGCTGCCAATTACACCATTCCGCATCATTTTTACTCGCTCTCGCAAGCAACATGGTTATTATACCAAACTCTTCGGAAAAATCAAGCACTTTTTTTAAAGTCTTTATAATTATTTTTTTTGTATAAATTTTCAGAAATCCAAAGACAATTTACAAACTTAATAAACATTTTACGGAAACAGCATAGAATGTTCACATTTACTTTTTACACTAAAGCGGTAGCTGGTGGGAAATATACCCAGTTTCCCGCAGCTGCCTGTAATTGAGGAGAGTAACTGTATTAATGGGGTGGTTTGATTTTTGAGAAAGGAGCTGTTGCATATGGTTACCGGAGTGCTGAATACTGATCCCAAAGCCGGAATTTATATCACGGACGATAAAAAATCCCGGAATATTAACGTAAGATCAGGCCAGTATCTCTATCTGTCTATCCGTGACTGCTGGATCCCGGTGATCGTGCGGTATTCCCCGCGGTCTCAGGAATGGGTTTTTCAGAATCTGGAAAACATCAACGTTAACGGACAGAAAGTCATGATAAAGCAGTAATCATTGCCGGATAGGAAAATGAGAGAGATGAAGAAGAACCGCAGAGTTCTGTGCGAAGTGCAGGCTCTGCGGTTTGTTTATTTTCCTGAACGGGTAAAAATTAATAATAATTAAATAATATATAGTATTTTCTTAAAGACTTGTCTATATAATAGAGCTTAAAGCATTAAGGGGAATGCTGATTATATTTTGATACTTACATATGAGGAGAGATTAATAATGCGGAATAGGAGACACCGCTATAATATACATGGATTGATTCTCTGCGGGCTTGTATTCTTTGTGATCGCTGCCACTGCTTTCTGCATGGTGGCAAACAGCAAGGAAGCGGAGAGGGAGCAAAAACGGATCGAAGCTGAGAAGAAGCTCACCGCTGAAAAAAAGGAAGAGGAAGCCAAAGCAGAGGCAGCGAGAAAAGAAGCTGAAAGGGCGGCATCCTTTGCCGTACAGCCGGGAGTTCCGGCTGGAACACTGGAGGCTGACATGAACCGGAAAGTAGTCTATCTTACCTTTGATGACGGTCCTTCGGAGAACACAGGAAAGATTCTTGATATTTTGAAGCAATATGGAGTAAAGGCGACATTTTTCATAACAGGATCGAATGCAGAACAGCGCTCATTTATAAAACAGGCATATGAGGCGGGGCATACGATCGGGCTGCATACATATTCGCATGATTACTCGGAAGTCTATGCATCAGAGGAAGCGTATTTTGCGGATCTGGAAAAAATCGGGCAGGTCGCGAAGGAACAGATCGGATATGTGCCGTGTTTTATCCGTTTTCCGGGCGGTTCCTCGAACGTGGTTTCCGCCAAATATAAAAAAGGTATTATGTCTTCTCTTGTTGAAAAAGTGCAGGAGAAAGGCTATCAGTACTATGACTGGAACGTGGACAGCGCTGACGGTGCCGGCTGTGGGAAAGACGAGATTGAGGCGAACGCTAAAACTGATCAGTATCATCACGCTGTGATCCTGCTTCATGATTCTCGGACAAAGGACGCCACTGTGGAGGCGCTTCCCGGAATCATAGAATACTATCAGGGACTGGGCTATGAATTTCAGGCAATAGACCGGGAGTGTTTTGTATCACACCATGCGATTTTAAATTAAGGAAATCGACTTCTCCCCCTTTCTGTGTTATGATTATACAGATGCAATCATAACACAGAAAGGGGTATTTTTATGGAAAATACTTCTGCGAATAAGGAAAAAAACAAGATGGGACATCCATCAAATCATATCAATATCGGTCTTGTCGCTCATGTCGACGCCGGGAAAACTACCCTGTCGGAGGGGATGCTCTACTTAAGCGGCAGTATACGTGACATGGGGCGGGTGGACTACGGCAGTGCGTTTCTCGATACATATGAACTGGAGCGGGAGCGCGGCATCACGATCTTTTCCAAACAGGCGGTGCTGCGGTGGAAGGATCTGGAGATTACTCTGCTGGATACGCCGGGGCATGTGGATTTTTCCGCGGAGATGGAGCGGGTGCTTCAGGTGCTGGATTACGCGATCCTTATTATCAGTGCGGCGGACGGGATACAGAGCCATACGCTGACGCTCTGGAGACTCCTGAAGCGGTATGGGATTCCGGTGTTTCTCTTTGTCAACAAGATGGACCGGCCGGATGCGGACCGGGAGCGTCTGCTCGGGGAACTGAAGAGCCGTCTGGATGAAGGGTGCACGGATATGGAAGCGGTCTTTGGGAAAGACGGATGTACGGTTGATCTTTCACAGCTTGAGAATCTTGCGCTGTGCGACGAGGAGCTGACCGAGGAATATCTGGAAACGGGTGCGGTTGCGGATGTTTCGATCCGCAGGGCAGTGCAGGAGAGAAAAGTATTCCCCTGCTGGTTTGGCTCAGCGCTTAAGGCGGAGGGAATCGAGGAATTTTTGAACGGTCTTGAGCGCTATATGGAATGTCCGGTATATCCGGAGAAATTCGGCGCAAAGGTGTACAAGATCGCGAGGGATGCCCAGGGAAACCGCCTGACTTATCTGAAAGTGACCGGCGGAGTACTGAATGTGAAGGAAACGCTGGACGGTGTGGATGGAAAGGTAAACCAGATCCGCATCTATTCCGGCGAGAAGTTTGAGATGGCACAGAGTGCGGGCGCAGGAGCAGTGTGCGCAGTGACCGGACTGGAAGGGACGTATCCGGGACAGGGCATCGGAATCGAGAAGGATTCGGAGCTGCCGGTGCTCGAACCTGTGCTTACCTATCGGATTGAGCTTCCGGACGGCTGCGACGTACATACGATGCTCCGCAATATGCGTCAGCTCGAGGAAGAAGAACCGGAGCTTCATGTCATGTGGATGGAAGAGGCGAAGGAGATTCACGTTCAGCTCATGGGCGAGGTGCAGACCGAAGTTCTGCAGCGAATTGTGAAAGAGCGTTTCGGAGTTCTGATCGGATTCGGCGAGGGAAATATCGTATATAAAGAGACGGTTGAGGCTCCGGTGGAAGGCGTGGGACATTTCGAACCGCTTCGGCACTATGCGGAGGTTCATCTGCGGCTGGAGCCGGGGGAGAGAGGATCCGGGATGCAGTTTGAATCAGCGTGCAGCGAGGATGTGCTGGACCGGAACTGGCAGAGGCTGATACTGACCCATCTGGAAGAGAAGGAACACAGAGGGGCGCTGACCGGTTCTGTGATTACGGATATGAAGATAACGCTCACCGGAGGAAGATCTCACAAGAAGCATACGGAAGGCGGAGATTTCCGTCAGGCGACGTACCGCGCGGTGCGACAGGGCCTGCGCAAAGCGGAAGGTGTTCTGCTGGAACCGTATTATGAGTTCCGAATGGAACTTCCGCTGGAGCATGTGGGCAGAGCCATGACAGATATCCAGAGAATGAGCGGGAAGTTCGCAGGACCGGAGAGCGAGGGAGACGCAGCGGTTCTGACGGGAACAGCGCCTGTCTCCGAGATGCGCGGCTATCAGAAAGAATTCGCAGCATATACCGGAGGATACGGAAGGCTGTTCTGTACATTGAAGGGATACGATGTCTGTCATAATCAGGAGGAAGTCGTTGAACGAATCGGGTATGATGCGGACGCGGATCTTGAAAATACGGCGGACTCCGTATTCTGTGCCCACGGCGCCGGCTTTGTGGTGCCATGGTATCAGGTGGAGGAATATATGCATGTGGACAGCACGCAGGAGGAAGGCGTAAACGGCTGGAAAGAGGACATGCCCACGTTCATACGGCCGACCGGAAGGAAGATCGAGCTGACCCAGGAGGAGCTGGACGCGATCTATGTGCGCACTCCGGATCCGGTCAGGCGAGATGTGAAAAACACTTCTGTGACAGTCTCGGCAGGAAGAAAAAAATATTCAGGCGGAGCAGGTTCGGAGAGAGGCAAAAAGCGCCCGGGAGGTGCGGATCCCGCGGATACTGCATCTGTTTCATCCAAAAGGAAAATGCGGGTGAACCGGGAAGAATACCTTCTTGTGGACGGATATAATATTATTTTCGCATGGGATGAGCTTCGGGAACTCTCGAAAGTTGATCTTGCCGCTGCCAGAGGTAAACTGGCGGATATTCTGTGCAATTATCAGGGATGCCGGAAATGTACGCTGATTCTTGTGTTTGATGCGTATAAAGTAGAGGGGAATCCCGGCGAAGTGGCGAAATACCACAATATCCATATCGTTTACACGAAGGAGGCCGAGACAGCGGATCAGTATATCGAGAAGACGGTGCGGAAGATATCGAAGACTTACGATGTCGTAGTGGCGACGTCAGATGCCCTGGAGCAGGTGATTATTCTCGGGCAGGGTGCAAGAAGACTGTCGGCGGCGGGACTTCGGGAAGAGGTGGAACTCGCGATTGAGGAGATACGCGGGGAGCATCTGGGAAAGGGCGGCCGTTTGAGAAATTATCTTTTTGACTATCTGGAGGATGAGGACGCGAAGACGATGGAGCAGATCAGACTGGGAAAAGAAAAATGAAAGTGTGTGCCACACACAACTGGCCTGAACAAAAAACTTATAACTGGACATTTTAATAAAACCAGTTGAGTGCTAATATACCTGTAACGAAAAAAGACAGGAAAGAGGTAGCACCTATGGAAAAGAGAAATGAAACAGTAACGAAACTTGCCCAGACCGCGCTGATGGCAGCGCTGTGTTTTGTGACATTTACCTTTTTACAGATAAAGATACCGCTGCCCGGAGGAGGAGCGACGTCCTTCCATGTGGGAAATGCATTCTGCGTGCTGGCAGCTCTGATTCTCGGGGGATGGTACGGAGGACTGGCCGGCGCGATTGGAATGGGAATAGCAGATGTACTTGACCCGGTATATATTACAGGGGCGCCGAAGACATTTATCCTGAAACTGTGCATTGGTCTGATTGTCGGATTTGTGGCTCACCGGATCGCGAAGATTAACGAGAGTACAGATAAAAAGTATGTGGCGCGCTGGAGCATGATTGCTTCCATCGCAGGACTGGGATTCAATGTGATCGCAGATCCGGTTGTCGGTTATCTGTATAATCAGTTCATTCTGGGGCAGCCTCAGCAGATCGCGGAGATTCTGGCAAAATGGAGCACGGCGACTACATTTGTTAATGCG
Source organism: Candidatus Mediterraneibacter vanvlietii (assembly GCA_019113645.1). Taxonomy (GTDB): domain Bacteria; phylum Bacillota; class Clostridia; order Lachnospirales; family Lachnospiraceae; genus Mediterraneibacter; species Mediterraneibacter vanvlietii. The sequence continues at coordinate 24,263 of DXGZ01000066.1, forward strand.
GTACTCTCGGCTGCAATCGCCGGAATATTGTATAACGCGCTTCGCCCGGTGCTGATGAAAATGGGAATGATTCAGACGAGAAAAGTAAAGACTGCATAAGATACGGAGCAAAATATACAGGAAAGGTGTGGACAGATGTCTGCGCCTTTTTTAATTTATCATAGCTTTTACAGTCATTCGATGGTATGATAAACATAGTTTCGCGGGGCAGGAGTTTTTTGCCCTGAGATCTGAAATGGAGAGTGAGGGATAAGGATGAAAAACTGCATTAACTGTTATCGGGAAATTCCTGATGATTCTATATTCTGTCCATATTGCGGCGTGCGGCAGTACGCAGAGCAAAATCAGAGTACCGGACAGGAAGAAGCGCAGGAGAGCGCGCAGCAGACGGCCGGACAGGCTTCCGGAGAGAATTGGGTGCCATACCTGGTGCTTGCAATTATTTCGACCGTGTGCTGCTGTCCGCCGTTCGGCATCGTGGCGATCGTATATGCGGCCAGGATTAACAATGCCATAATTGCAAATGATTCGGCAGAGGCGCAGAGAGCGGCGGGAAATGCCAGAATCTGGCTGATCGTGGCGTATACTGTTGGAATTCTGATGTGGATATTCTACCTGATATCTCAGATCGGATTCTGGGCATATGATGTTTTTTAATTTCAGTAGTGCCTCCGCGACCGGATGGGAGCGGATCAGTCAGGCGTTTTGCAGGAGCAGGACACTCCGCGCGGGTCTGGCAGCAGTGATTCTGGCGGCAGCGGCTGCGGGAGCGGTATTTCTCTATGCTCATCAGCCAGGTACCATTCCGCTTCCCTGTTTCTTTCATATGTTTACAGGGCTGTACTGTCCGGGGTGTGGTTCGGGCAGGGCGTGTTATTATCTGCTGCACGGACAGATCGGGAGGGCATTTGCCGGCAATCCTGCCATGGTGATTCTGCTGCCGCTGATTGCCCTGTACCTGACAGCACGGATGGCGGACTGGGTCATGACAGGAGGAAATCATATTGACCGGAAGATCAGCGTGAAGCTGCTGCTCTGGATACTGATTGCGCTTCTGATATACGGCGTGCTGAGAAATATTCCGGTGTTTCCATTTACGCTGCTTGCACCGGGAGGAATGGAGCAGTTGATTCATTTTAATTAGAATAATATATTATGGAGGATATGAAACATGATTAACAAATTAGTGGAAAAGATTAAGAAGACAAACGCACCGATCGTTGTGGGACTGGATCCGATGCTGAACTACATCCCGCAGCACATTCAGGACAAGGCATTTGCCGAGTACGGCGAGACACTGGAGGGTGCGGCTGAGGCGATCTGGCAGTTTAATAAGGAGATTGTGGATAAGACTTATGATCTGATTCCGGCGGTGAAACCGCAGATTGCCATGTATGAGCAGTTCGGCGTACCGGGAGTTGAGGCGTTTAAGAAGACAGTGGACTACTGTAAGTCAAAAGACCTTGTTGTGATCGGAGATATCAAGAGAGGCGATATCGGTTCCACATCAGCGGCATATGCAGTGGGACATCTCGGAAAAGTGAAAGTGGGAAGCAAAGAGTATGTTCCGTTTGACGAGGATTTCGCTACAGTGAATCCGTATCTTGGATCTGACGGTGTGAATCCGTTTATCAATGTGTGCAAAGAGGAGAAGAAAGGGATCTTCGTTCTTGTTAAGACATCCAACCCGTCCAGCGGAGAATTCCAGGACAGACTGATCGACGGACGTCCGCTGTATGAGCTGGTCGGCGAGAAGGTAGCAGAGTGGGGAGCTGAGTGCATGGGTGACGAGTACAGCTATGTGGGAGCTGTGGTTGGCGCAACTTATCCGGAGATGGGAAAAGTCCTCCGGAAGATCATGCCGAAATCCTACATTCTTGTACCGGGCTACGGCGCGCAGGGAGGACAGGGAAAAGACCTTGTTCATTTCTTCAATGAAGACGGGCTTGGTGCGATCGTGAACTCATCCCGCGGAATTATTGCAGCATACAAGCAGGAAGCATACGCAAAGTTCGGACCGGAGAATTTCGGAGATGCGTCAAGAGCAGCGGTTGAGGCGATGATCGCGGATATCAGCAGTGCGCTGGAGTCTAAATAATAAGATCAGAATAATAAGATCAGAGGGAAAGAAATCATATGACGAAGAAACGTGAAGATGCAGTTGTTCTCTCCCAGGAGAGCATCGCGAAGGATATTTACAGTATGTGGCTGAAGACAGAGGCGGCTTCGGAGGCGCGTCCGGGACAGTTTATCTCTATGTATACAAACGACGGGAGCAAGCTGCTTCCCAGACCGATCAGCATCTGTGAGATTAATAAAGAAGAAGGAAGCCTCCGGGTAGTGTACCGTGTGACAGGTGAGAATACGGGAACAGAGCAGTTCTCAAAGATGAAGTCCGGAGAGATTGTGCCAATCGTTGGACCGCTTGGAAACGGATTCCCTTATGAGAGAGCGGAAGGAAAGCGCGTATTCCTGATGGGCGGAGGAATCGGGGTTCCCCCGATCCTTGAGCTGGCGAAGCAGATGAACTGCGGGAAAAAGCAGATCGTGGTCGGATACCGGGATGCGGAGACATTTCTGAAAGAGGAGTTTGAGCAGAACGGGGAAGTCTATATCTCCACTGAGGATGGAAGCGTGGGAACAAAGGGCAATGTGATGGATGCGATCAGGGAAAACTCTCTTGAAGCGGATGTGATCTACGCATGCGGCCCAACGCCTATGCTCCGCGCGATTAAGAACTATGCGGAAGAGAACGGGATCGAGTGCTGGATCTCCCTTGAGGAGCGTATGGCGTGCGGAATCGGCGCCTGCCTTGCCTGTGTCTGCCAGTCGAAGGAAAAGGATCATCACAGCAATGTGAATAATAAGAGGATCTGTAAGGACGGTCCGGTATTCCTGTCTACGGAGGTGGAGATCTGATGAATATGAAGGTGAATATTGCAGGTGTTGAGTGGAATAATCCGGTGACCGTGGCTTCCGGAACATTCGGGTCGGGAGCGGAATTTGCAGACTATGTGGATCTGAACCGGCTGGGAGCTGTCACAACAAAGGGTGTGGCAAATGTCCCGTGGACCGGGAATCCTACCCCGAGAGTGGCTGAGACGTACGGCGGCATGATGAATGCAGTGGGGCTTCAGAACCCGGGGATCGACGTGTTCTGCGAGAGGGATATTCCTTTCCTTAGAAAATATGACACGAAGATTATTGTGAACGTGTGCGGAAGATCCGAGCAGGACTACTGCGAGGTGGTGGAGCGTCTGGCGGATGAAGACGTGGACATGCTGGAGATCAACATCTCCTGCCCGAATGTAAAAGAGGGCGGAATCGCTTTTGGCCAGAATCCGAAAGCGGCGGAAGAGATCACAAAGGCAGTGAAGAGATACGCGAAGCAGCCGGTGATCATGAAGCTGAGCCCGAATGTGACGAGCATCGCGGAGATGGCAAAGGCAGTGGAAGCCGGCGGAGCGGACGCGGTTTCTCTCATTAATACGATTACGGGAATGAAGATTGATATCAACAGAAAATCATTTGTATTGGCGAATAAGACCGGCGGAGTGTCCGGCCCGGCGATCCACCCGATCGCGGTGCGCATGGTGTACGAGGCGGCAAACGCTGTGAAGCTTCCGATCATCGGAATGGGAGGAATCATAACGGCAGAGGACGCGATTGAGATGATCCTTGCGGGAGCGAGCGCGGTTTCTGTCGGCACGGCGAATTTCCACAATCCTTCTGTTACCATGGAGATTGTGGACGGAATTGAGGCGTATATGAAAGCCCAGGGATTTGATACGGTTGCCGATATGGTGGGAATTGTAAAATAGAAGATGAAGCAGAGACAGTACGGCGGGGAAACCTGTAGTGCTGTCTCTTTTTTAGAAAGCTGTTCTGAAAAAATCCGCGGATTCCTTCCTGGATTTTACAAAAACAAAACATAGATTAAACCTGGTTTTGAAGAACTGTCTGCCCCTTTTTGTTACAGTAAAATCAGTGCCGGCTGATCAGCAGGTCGGCATCGGCAAAATTTCAGCAAATTTCTTCAGCGAAAGGGGAAAAGTATGAACAGACAGAGAAAGTGGAAGAAAGTTCTTGCAGGTGTATCTGTGTTCGCTCTGACCGCGGCTATGGTGCCGTCGGGAATGATGACGGTGTCAGCAGCAGAGATGCAGGAAACAGGCGGAACGCCTTACACGGCGGAAGGTGTTTACGATGTGAACGCGCCACATGTTATTATAAATCAGGTTTACGGCGGAAGCGATGACGGGGCGGCAAGCCACAGCTTTATTGAACTTTACAATCAGTCTACAGAGAGTGTGGATCTGACCGGATGGAGGATCGCCTACCGTTCAAGTGCCGATGGTGACAACAGTGAATCGTGGGAATATCTGGATCTTGCGGGAAGTATTGAAGGGAATGGATATTATCTGATCCGCTGCGGCGCTGCGAATGGAACCGATTATGAGGTGCCGGCAGGCGATCAGGACTGGGAGATTCAGCTTCACAATAAAGGTGTGTCGGTTGTTCTTTTAAGTGATCAGACAGAGCTGGATGAGGCGTTTGCCGGAGCAGTGACAGATGAAAACCGCCCTGAAGGCTATGTAGACCTGCTGGCAGTGCAGGGAAACGATGCTGAAGATGAGCAGATGCCGCCGGTCTATGAGACAGCGGTGAATGCAGATCAGTCGAAGAAAAAGTCGGTGCGGAGAGACAACTTCCAGGATACAGATAACAATGCGGAAGATTCATCTGTAGTGGACTATTCGGAGGAGGTTCCGGAAGAAGAAGGACCACACAGTTCCTCTATGAATGAAAGCGGAGAACCAGGTACGGATCAGCCCGGAACAGGCGAAGAAGGAGGAGAAGGTACAGGTGACCAGCCGGGAACCGGAGGAGAAACAGGCGATACGCCTGCGCAGACTTACCGGGGAGAAGGCTTTGAGGCATCAGCCGCAGTGCAGCTGACCCGGACAGGAGATGTTTCTCTGGGAAGCGCAAATGCGGACGGCGGTGTGGCGGAGATCGTATCCTACAATTCCGATAACGGAAAAGCTTATGTGGTAAACGGGCAGCAGGGAATTCTCAATGTGCTGAACGTGGGTGAAGACGGAAGTCTGACTACCGAGAGCACCATTCAGGTACAGAACCTGATCGATGGATTTGCATATGGTGATATGACAAGCGTTGCTGTGGATACGGTAAACGACCATGTGCTTATCGCGCTGCAGGCGGCAGACTATGCGGCGGCAGGACGCATCGCAGTTCTTGATTATGACGGCAATCTTGTGACAAGCTATGAGGCCGGAGTTCAGCCGGATATGATTACGGTGAGCAGTGATGGCAAATGGATCCTGACTGCGAACGAAGGCGAGCCGAGAAACGGATATGAAAACGGCGCGGTTGATCCGGCGGGCAGTGTGACACTGGTGAACACGGAGACAGAGGAAGCCAAGACGGTCGGATTTGAGGGATTTGATTCTTCGGAGCTTGTACAGCAGGGCGTTCTCTTTAACAGAGTGAACGGACAGATCCTGAGCGCGGCGACAGACCTGGAGCCGGAATACATTGCCGTTGATCCGGATGGCACAAAAGCATACGTGGCTCTTCAGGAGGCGAATGCTGTTGCGACACTGGATCTTACGGCAGGAGAGTTTACATCGATTACAAGCCTCGGACTTCAGGATTACAGCCAGGAGGCAAACAGTGTTGACCTGGTGGAAGACGGCGGCTATGCTGCATCCACTTACCCGAATACATACGGCGTGCGCATGCCGGATGGAATCAGCGCGTTTGAGGTAGGCGGGACAACCTATATCGCAACCGCAAATGAGGGCGATGCGAGAGAGTGGGGCGACTTCTCAAATGAAGCAAAAGAGAATATTGCGGATGCGAACGGTGTTGTGGCGGAAGATGTGAGAGTGCTTGATCCGTCCCTTACAGCAGGTCTGGAAGAGGGAAAGAACTATCTTTTTGGAAGCCGTTCGTTCACGATCTATAACGCAGATACAATGGAACTTGTCTATGACAGCGCAAACAGCTTTGAGAGCAGAACAGCGTCTTATCTGCCGGCATGGTTCAACAGTTCCAATGATGATATCGAGATTGACAGCCGCAGCGCGAAGAAAGGCGTTGAGCCGGAGGCTGTGACAGTGCAGCAGGTGGGAGACCGCACGTTTGCTTTCATCGGACTGGAGCGCATCGGCGGCGTGATGGTTTATGATGTGACGGATCCGGCGGCAGCGACCTATGTAAACTATGTCAATACAAGAGATTTCTCCGGCGAGATCACAGGAGACGTAGCTCCGGAGGGGCTTGCGTTCATTCCGGCGGATGAGTCCGCGTCAGGAAGCCCGATCCTGCTGGCAGCATGTGAAGTATCCGGTACGGTTGCGGCTTACACGCTGAGCGGCAGCGCGGTTGTGCCGGGAGGCGGTTCTGACAGTGACGCGGCAGGAGCAGTGGTTCTGTACACCAATGACGTGCACTGCGCGACAGACGGATATTCCTATCTGGCAGCGTACAAGGCGCAGCTTGAGGCGGACGGATACGATGTAATCACAGTGGATATCGGAGACGCGATCCAGGGAGAAGCGATCGGTTCGACTTCAGAGGGCGCGGCGATCGTGGATATCATGAACACAGTGGGATATGATTTCGGCGTGCCGGGAAACCACGAATTTGATTACGGACTGGAGCGCTTCCTTGAGATTGCGACAGGAGATGACGCAGAAGCACAGTATGAATATTTAAGCAGCAACTTCATTGATCTTCAGACAGGCGAGACAGTGGTGACGCCTTATGAGATCGTGGAGATGAACGGTGAGGACGTTGCATTTGTCGGAATCAGCACACCTGAGACCTACACGAAATCCACTCCGACTTATTTCCAGGATGAGGAAGGCAATTTCATTTACACCTTCTCAGAAGATACCTTCTACGATACGATTCAGGACACGGTTGACGAAGCAATTGCAGCGGGCGCTGACCGGGTGATCGCTCTTGGACATCTCGGAATCGAGGGAACGACAGAAGGATGGAAATCCACGGATGTGATCGCGAACACAAACGGAATCGATGCGTTTATCGATGCGCATTCTCACGAGACGATCGCGGAGAGTGAATGCGCGAACAAAGACGGCGAGATGGTTCCGCTTACTTCTACGGGAACGAAGTTCGCAAACTTTGGAAAAATGACGCTGAATGAAGACGGCACGTATACAACAGAGCTGATTACACCTTCTGATGTGGATATCGATAGTTCGGACGCAGCGGCAGCAGCATACCAGACAGTTCAGGATAAAGTGGACGGCTACAATGAAGAGCTTGCTTATCTGAATGAAAAACTGGGAACATCTGAGGTCGAGCTTACAATCAATGACGCGGACGGTGTGAGAAGGATAAGAAACGGCGAGACAAACATGGGAGACTTTGTGGCAGACGCATACCGTGTTATGACAGGTGCGGATATTGCCCTTGTAAACGGCGGCGGAATCCGTGATTCTATCGCAGCAGGCGATGTGACAAGAAAGGATCTGATGGATGTCAATCCGTGGAATAATGAGATGTGCGTGATCCGGGCGACCGGACAGCAGATCCTGGATGCGCTTGAGCACGGCGCGCGGATGAACCCGGAAGAGAGCGGCGGATTCCTTCAGGTATCCGGACTGACTTATGAGATACACAACTATCTTGAGAGCCCGGTGACTACAGACAGCATGGGACTCTTCCAGGGAATCGATGAGACGAAAGAGAGAAGAGTGCAGAATGTCATGATCGGCGGAGAAGCGATTGATCCGGAAGCAACTTACACTGTAGCGGGAAGCTACTATACGCTTCAGGAGCAGGGCGACGGATACACGATGTTCGAAGGAGCGGAGATCGTTGCTCGTGATGAGCTTCCGGTAGATTCCGAGATGCTGATCAACTATTTCACAGAAGAACTGGGCGGAAATGTAACAGCGGAGCAGTACGGAAATCCGCTTGGCGACGGCAGAATCACGATTCTGACAGAAGAGGCGCAGGAGCCGACTGATCCGGATGTCCCGACAGACCCGGAGAATCCGGCAGATCCGGAAAAACCGTCCACAGAGAATCCGTCTGATCAGAATGGAAACAATAATCAGAACGGAACAGGCAGCAATAATAATTCCGGAAGAGGAAACTCTTCAGGAAGCACGGTGCAGACCGGAGATGAGAGCAATATCTACGGACTGATCGCAGTGATGGCAGCAGCGGTTGTGGCAGCAGGCGGTACATGCATTTACGTGATCAGACGGAGAAGAATGCAGTAAGACAGGAAACTGAATATTTGTGAAATCAGGACAGGCGGAATCGCGGGATCGGGAAACCGGTACAGCGGTTCCGCCTGTCGTCTTATCTGGACTCGTGCAGTCCGTGTGGCTGAATTTAAGCGTATTAGTTGACATCTGAAAAGGCGTTTGCTAGAATGAAATTAGAAAAAGACACTACTCGATGGACGGTCAGTCCAGGTTTATATGGTTACAAAAAAGCAACCGCATTCCTTTGGCAGAGGGGCGGTTACTTTTTTGTGTGATTGATGTATGCTAATAAAATCGTCACAACAATACTTAGTATCATTAGTACGAGGGAGAGCATTTCAAAATCACTCATCAGTTTGCCCTCCTTTCCAAGATTTCCTACATAGAGGATTTCTATGTAATCAGAGGGTTCAGTCCCTCTGTTGAAGGACTAACCGCCTACCGCTTTCGAGTAGTGTCTTGATTTATTCTATCAAACAGGCTGTCTGGTGGCAAGATGTTCTTTTTAAGGAATGGTGAGCTGGAGGAAATATTGCCCGTGTTACTTGTAATATGGTGTATCTTTTGATCTGTAACTGAGAGCGTTCCTTGATTGAAATAAATGTGAAACTATGGTAAAATTGAGAAGATTTAAAGGACAAAAAGAAGGGCTCTAATAAGTCTGCAAATACAGGAGGATTCAGATATGGAAGCATACAAGAAGGAATTTATTGAATTTATGGTAGACAGCGATGTGCTGAAATTCGGAGATTTTACATTAAAGAGCGGAAGAAAGTCTCCGTTTTTCATGAATGCGGGCGCTTATGTGACAGGTTCTCAGTTAAAGAAGCTGGGTGAGTACTATGCGAAAGCGATCCACAGCACATACGGGGATGATTTTGATGTTTTATTCGGACCTGCATACAAGGGAATTCCGCTTGGCGTTGTGACTGCTATTGCGTACAGTGAGCTTTACGGAAAAGAAGTACGTTACTGTTCCGACCGCAAGGAAGAGAAGGATCACGGTGCTGATAAGGGAAGTTTCCTGGGAAGCAAACTGAAGGATGGCGACCGTGTGATCATGATTGAGGACGTGACCACATCCGGAAAGTCCATGGAAGAAACGGTTCCGAAGGTAAGAGGAGCCGCTGACGTGACGATCGTGGGACTGATGGTATCCCTGAACCGTATGGAAGTCGGCAAGGGCGGAGAAAAATGCGCTCTGGATGAGATTAAAGATCTGTACGGATTCGACACAGCGGCGATTGTTTCCATGGAAGAAGTTGTCGAGTGCCTGTATAACAAGCCTTATAATGGAAAAGTTGTCATTGATGATACATTAAAGGCAGCGATCGATACATACTATGAAACATATGGTGTAAAATAAGGAGGCTCATATCTATGGAGAAGGCATATCTTACAATGAAGTACAGCGGTGCGGGAAATATTGCGGTCGGTATTATTGTCCTGGTGGTTGGAATCACAGTGGGAATCCTTTCCATTGTGAGCGGAGCAAAGCTGCTGAAGCATAAAAGAGAGATTACATTTTAACTGTGAAGAAAATAAGTACAGGGAGGGACAGACCGGAACAGGGTCAGTCCCTTTTTGGCAGTGAGTGATTGCGGCCGGCTGTGGGAAGCTGCAGACTGGTCCATTTGGGGAAACCATAGAAGGGGTATGTTCTTTGAGTGCACGAAAAGCGAAAATTATCAGGGCCCTTGGAAAAGTCCTGTTTTTGTTATATGTTATTTTTTTGATTTATTTTCTCTTCGTTGCCGAGTGGTACGGCAGGACGGAGGTTGCTGAGGAATACCGTTACAACCTGGAGCTGTTCAGGGAGATCAGGCGGTTCCTCACTTACAGGGAGGAGCTCGGGACATTTGCCGTGTTCGCCAATCTGTTGGGAAATATTCTGATTTTTGCTCCCTATGGATTCTTTATTTCCATGGCGAGCAGGTCGAGAGGTTTTTTTAAGACCCTGCTGTGCAGCATGCTTTTGAGCCTTGGCGTGGAAATTGTACAGTTGTTTACAAGGGTGGGGAGTTTTGATGTAGACGATATCCTTCTCAACACGATCGGAGGAGTGCTCGGCTATATTGTTTTTGTCATATGTAATTGGATAAGGAGAAAGCATCATGTTCGGAATCGGAAAAAGCGCTGAACAGCGTCAGAAGGAGAAAGAGAGGAAAAAAAGAGGCACGAGAAAATACGGGCAGGCGAATCTGAAGCCGTCCAGACAGGGCGTGATTTCCTGCATCAGTGCCGCGTGGGCTTTTGTTATTATGCTGGGGTGTATCCTGTATGCCTTCATAGCCAGGGGGGAAGCTGCCGGCGTTGTCGGAGGAATTGTTATATTTTCCCTGCTGCTGTCAATATACGGAATACGCGCGGCGATCCGCGGATTCAAGGAACGCGACCGCAGTTATCTGCCCTGCAAGATCGGGCTTCCGGTGAATGCGGCTGCCCTGATTCTGTTTCTCGCGATATATATAGGAGGCTTGAGATGATGAGCAGAGAAGAACTGCAGAGAGAAAAAAACAGAGAGTATGAAGAGAGACATGATCTTGCCGTAGGACGGCTGAGAGGGATTGTCGCAGAGGATACAGTGCCGGAGAAATATCTGGTTTATTTCCAGGATGTGACAATCTTTCTTCTCGAGATGGAGAATGTACGGAGAAAGATCGAGAGCGGCGAATGGGAGAGATACAGTGTAAAAGAGATGCAGAGCATTAATGAGATCTTATACAGTGATGTGATGGAAGACCGGTATGAGATAAGCTTTGCAAATCCGGCGTACGCCTGCGGGCAGTTCGGGAAGGAAATGGGGCAGCTGCTGAGCTTCCTCTATGCGGAGATGCGCTCCGGCATTCCGTATGCATTTGAAAACCGGACAGATTATCTGACCATTCTCTTTGAACTGTTTATCGAAGTGTACAACTTTTTCGAGTGCGCCGGGAGGGAGAACCAGGAGCCGGAGACTGACGGAATCCGGGAGATCATCTACTGGTATGCCAGCGATTACTGCGATGTATTTCTGGCGGACCGCATTCTGGAGCAGATCGATCCGGAGTATTCATTTGCAGCGGAGATTATAGAAAACGCAGATCTGGACAGCGATGAATATCTGTACCGATTTGGAGAATATGTATCGGAGAACGAACTCGGCACAGCGCACCATTTAAGGACGCTTCCGGAAGAGACGATCCGGAAGATGGCGGACGTCTACACGGAGGGATACCGGATCGGATTCATCAATACGGGGAAAGACCTGTCTAAAAAATCAGTCGTCAATATCCGCTATACGCTCGGCTTTGAGAAGGTGATCCGCATAGCCATTGAGAATTTCAGGAAAATGGGGCTGAAGCCGGTGATTTACCGCGCTGCTTCCGGCGTAATCACAAAACGGGAGCACCATAAGATCGGATATTACGGAGGTATCCCGAACTGGCAGTACGAGTATGACCACCGTCAGGACCAGGCGCTCTTTATGGACAAACGCTACATTGAGCGCAGGCTGGAAGTAATGCACACAGTCTATGAGCAGAACAGAGAGAAGGCAGCACAGTTTGCGGGACCTGCGGTCATGGAGACTTTCGGTGAGAAGCCGTTCTCCCCGAAACCGGTGCCGGAAGCGCCGTCCTACAGTGAGGAGCAGAAGAAACTGGCGCTTCAGTACGACAGCAGATCCGGACAAATTACGAACGAGTATATCAAAGGCGAGGAGAGAAGCTTCACGATTGTGGCATACCCGGTTCCGGAGATCGGAGAGAAGTACCCGGAGATCTTCAACGAAGTGATACGGATCAACACTCTGGACGCAAAGGTCTATGAGAAGGTGCAGCAGACCATGATTGACGCGCTGGATCAGGGCGAGTATGTCCATGTGAAAGGCAAAGGGGACAACCGCACAGATATCCGGGTGAATCTCTGGCACCTGAAGAATCCTGAGAAGGAAACCATCTTTGAGAACTGCGTGGCAGACGTCAATATTCCGGTGGGAGAAGTATTTACCTCACCGGTGCTTGAGGGAACCTCGGGCGTGCTCCATGTCGGCCGGGTCTATCTGGAAGGGCTTCAGTACCGGGATCTGGAGATTATGTTTGAAGACGGAATGGTGAAGGATTACCGGTGCGGCAATTTTGACGATGAGAGCGAAGGGAAGAAGTATATCCGCGACAATGTGTTCAAAGGGCATGAGTCGCTGCCGCTTGGGGAGTTCGCGATCGGCACGAACACAACGGCGTATGTGACGGCGAAGAAGTACGGGATCGAGGAGAAGATGCCGATCCTGATTGCGGAGAAGACGGGACCGCATTTCGCTGTGGGCGACACCTGTTATTCCTGGAGCGAGGAGATCCGCGTGTACAATCCGTCCGGCAAGGAGATCGTGGCAAAGGACAACTCTGTGTCGCTGAACCGGAAGTCAGATATATCCAGAGCTTATTATCAGTGCCACACAGATATAACCATACCTTATGAAGAGTTAGAAGAAATAAGTGTAGTGACAAAAGAAGGCAAACACATTATACTAATTAAAGACGGAAAATTCGTATTGCCGGGAACGGAAATACTGAATGAGCCGCTGGATGAACTGAAGCAGGCATTGTAAGGAGGTTACCAAATGGCAAAAGTAGGAATTGTTATGGGCAGTGACTCTGATCTGAAGGTGATGAGCAAAGCCGCATCTATGCTTGAGAAACTTGGAATTGATTATGAGATGACGATCATCTCCGCACACCGGATGCCGGATGTGTTCTTTGACTGGGCGAAAGCAGCAGAGGGCAGGGGAATCAAGGTGATTATCGCAGGAGCAGGTATGGCGGCGCACCTTCCGGGAATGTGCGCGGCGTTATTCCCGATGCCGGTGATCGGCGTGCCGATGTCAGGGAAGAACCTTGACGGCATGGACGCACTTTATTCTATCGTTCAGATGCCGCCGGGAATCCCGGTTGCAACGGTAGCGATCGACGGAGGAATGAACGCGGCGATTCTGGCAGCGAAGATCCTCGCGGTTTCCGATGAGGAGATACTTAAGAAACTCAAGGATTATTCTGCGGAGATGAAGGATACCGTACAGGCGAAAGCGGATAAGTTGGAGAAGATCGGATACGAGGCATATCTGGCGGACAAGTAAGGAGATTACAGTATGGATTATAAAAAAGCAGGCGTTGACATCGAAGCTGGTTACAGATCAGTGGAACTTATGAAAGAGCATGTGAAGAAGACGATGAGACCGGAAGTACTTGGAGGACTTGGCGGATTCTCCGGCGCTTTTTCACTGGCAAAGATCAAGGAGATGGAGGAGCCGGTTCTTCTGTCCGGAACAGACGGATGCGGAACAAAGGTGAAACTGGCGATGATTCTGGACAAGCATGATACCATCGGAATCGATGCGGTGGCTATGTGTGTGAATGACATCGCATGTGCGGGCGGCGAGCCGCTCTTCTTCCTGGACTATATTGCGTGCGGCAAAAACGAGCCGGAGAAGATCGCTGCGATTGTAAGCGGCGTGGCGGAAGGATGTCTTCAGTCAGGCGCGGCGCTGATCGGCGGCGAGACTGCAGAGCATCCGGGGCTGATGGCTGAGGATGAGTATGACCTGGCGGGATTTGCCGTAGGTGTCTGCGATAAGAAGGATATGATTACAGGCGAGAACTTAAAGGCAGGGGATGTGCTGATCGGGCTGGCTTCATCCGGAATCCACAGCAACGGATATTCCCTTGTGAGAAAAGTATTTAATATGAAGAGAGAGGCGCTGGATACATATTATGACAGTCTGGGCTGCACTCTCGGTGAAGCGCTTCTCACACCGACGAGAATCTATGTGAAGGCGCTTAAGAGCATCAAGGAAGCCGGTGTGACCGTGAAAGCCTGCAGCCATATCACTGGCGGCGGTTTCTACGAGAATGTGCCGCGCATGCTCAAAGAAGGCACACGCGCCGTGATCAGAAAAGACAGTTATCCGATCCCGCCGATCTTCAATATGCTCTCTGTTGACGGAGATATTGAGGAGCATATGATGTACAACACATTCAATATGGGACTGGGCATGATTGTCGCAGTAGATGAGGCGGATGTTGACAGGGCGATGGAAGCGATCCGCAGTGCGGGAGATGATCCGTATGTTGTGGGACGCATCGAAGCCGGCGAAAAGGGTGTAGATTTATGTTAGGAAGAGACGCTTCGGAGAACGGAAGAGAGAAGCTTCGCGCCGTTGTAATGGTGTCCGGTGGGGGAACGAACCTGCAGGCGATCATTGACGGGGTGAAAGACGGGACGATCACGAACACAGAGCTCGTGGGCGTGATCAGCAACAACCGGAACGCCTATGCGCTGAAGCGGGCGGAGGAGAACGGAATACCGGGGCTGTGTGTGTCGCCGAAGGACTATGAGACGCGGGCAGTGTTCAACGAGAAGCTCCTCGAGGCAGTGGACGGATTCCAGCCTGATCTGGTCGTGCTGGCCGGCTATCTGGTTGTGATTCCGCCTGAGATGATCGCGAGATACAGAAACCGGATGATCAATATCCATCCGTCGCTGATTCCTTCTTTCTGCGGAAAAGGGTACTATGGACTGAAGGTCCATGAAGCAGCGCTGGCAAGAGGCGTGAAGGTTGTCGGCGCCACGGTGCATTTTGTAGATGAGGGGACGGATACGGGCCCGATTATCCTGCAGAAAGCCGTGGAAGTGGAACAGGAGGATACACCGGAAGTGCTGCAGAGAAGAGTGATGGAGCAGGCGGAGTGGAAGATCCTTCCGAAGGCGATTGACCTGATCGCGAACGGGAAAGTGCAGGTAGAGGAGAACAGGACGGTGATCCTGCCGTAACGGGCGGGAGCTTCGACAGGAGGTAAAGAGATAGATGAAGGTATTGATTGTAGGAAGCGGTGGAAGAGAGCACGCCATTGCGGCAAGTGTTGCGAAGAGCCCGAAGGCGGACAAGATCTACTGTGCTCCGGGAAACGCGGGGATTGCGGAGTATGCCGAGTGCGTGGACATCGGTGCAATGGAGTTTGAGAAACTGGCGGCGTTCGCAAAGGAGAATGCCGTTGACCTGTGTATTGTCGGAATGGATGATCCGCTGGTAGGCGGTCTTGTGGACGTGATGGAAGAGGCGGGCATCCGCACCTTTGGTCCGAAGAAAAACGCAGCCATCCTGGAAGGATCTAAAGCATTTTCAAAAGATCTGATGAAGAAATACCATATCCCGACAGCGGCATATGAGAACTTTACGGATCCGGATAAAGCGATTGCCTATCTGGAAACAGTAAAATTCCCGATCGTTCTGAAAGCAGACGGCCTGGCTCTCGGAAAAGGCGTTCTCATCTGTAATAATTTTGAAGAGGCAAAAGAGGGCGTCAAAACCATTATGCTGGACAAAAAGTTCGGCACAGCGGGAAATGAGATGGTAATCGAGGAGTTTATGACAGGAAGAGAAGTGTCTGTTCTCTCATTTGTGGACGGCAGGACGATCAGGACAATGACCAGCGCGCAGGATCACAAGCGTGCCGGTGACGGAGATACCGGCCTTAATACCGGAGGTATGGGAACTTTCTCGCCAAGTCCTTTCTATACAAAAGAAGTGGAGGAATTCTGCGAGAAATATATTTACCAGCCTACAGTAGATGCCATGGCGGCAGAGGGACGTCCGTTCAAAGGAGTGATCTTCTTCGGCCTCATGCTGACGGCAGACGGTCCGAAAGTACTGGAGTACAATGCGCGCTTTGGAGATCCGGAAGCGCAGGTTGTGCTTCCGAGGATGAAGAACGATATCATCGATGTAGTGGAAGCCTGCATTGACGGTACACTGGATCAGATCGATCTTCAGTTCGAAGACAACGCGGCAGTCTGTGTCGTGCTGGCGTCTGAAGGATATCCGGTGAAATATGACAAGGGATTCCCGATCAGCGGTCTGGATGAGTTCAAAAAGCATGAAGGATATTACTGTTTCCATGCGGGAACAAAGTTCGAGGGAGATCAGATCGTGACAAACGGCGGACGTGTCCTCGGCGTGACAGCGAAGGGAAAAGACCTGAAAGAAGCGCGGCAGAATGCTTACGCGGCAACAGAATGGATTCAGTTTGAAAACAAATATATGCGTCACGATATCGGTAAAGCTATTGATGAGGCGTAACAGAACAGGGAGCAGCTCAGATGAGCTGCTCCCTGTATTCTTCCGGCTCACTTCCGTAGATCCTGCGGAAGTCTGCTGAGAAGGCGTCCAGATTATCTCCGTAACCGCATTTCCTTGTAATGGAATGCATACTTAAGTTCCGGTTGGAGAGCAGGACAGCGGCGTGGCGGATCCGGCCTTCCCGCAGGATGGCGCTGACGCTTCTTCCGTAATTACGTTTCACCAGACGTTTCATTTCTGATTCGGACAATTCCAGCTTCTTTTCCAGTTCCGGGATTGTGGTCAGTGCATCTTCTTTCAGAACTTCCGTGATCCGGAAGGTATTCTGATCCGGCCCTCTGCGGCTGTATTCCTCTGTTTCAGCCAGCTCCGACAGCATATTTCCGAAGATCCGCTCCAGATCAGATGTTTCACGGAACTGGCTGGATGCATACACCTGAATGAGTGAGAACAGGTATACCTGGAACCTGCGGTTATGCATCAGCGGGTAGAACAGATAATTGTCAGTATCTGTGTGCCGTTCTGAGATCAGACGGTGCATCGGATGATGGAGAAGGAAGTTGTGGGGAAGAAGTTTCTTCAGATATTCCTTCCTTATGCAGATATTCAGGAGCAGGCAGTCTGCTGTGAGCGGGGCAAGCGAGTGCTGGGCGCTCTGGTTCATGATTACGAGATCTCCGGAGGTCATATAGACCGGGGTGTGGTCGATTTCGTTGATCAGTGTGCCGCTGTATATATAATTCAGCTCAAAATAGTCATGGCTGTGTTCCGGATAGGGCTCATTTACATAATGCGCGATCAGGAATACATTGCCTCCCGGCGGGAATTGACGGAACACGGAGTGGAAGTTCTCTACTTTCAGGATGCTCTCAGGAAATTTGCTTCCTTCCCGGTAGAGGGTATCCGGTGAAATCGTCTCCGGGGCCTCCCCGCTGTACCCGGTAGAGACCGCGACAATGGGAAGCGGATCTGTATCTGTCTCCGGGGAAGAAGATGTTTCCGGGTGGAGCAGAGCGGAGCCCTTGCTGAAAAGCGGAATCCGGATCTCCACATCGGTTCCCTTGCCCGGGGTGCTGCTGTAGCTCAGCCCGTAGTCAGGGCCGAACAGGATCTGCAGCCGCCGGTGTGTATTGTAGATCGCGATATGGCCGCCCTGTGAGGAGTGGTCATTTCCATTGCTCTTTTCGCTCAGCAGTGTTTCGAGCTTCTCAGATGGAATCCCAATCCCGTCGTCAGAAATCATGATAACCGCTGCATCGGTTTCCATCCATCCGGTCAGGACAATGGTGCCGATCTTGCTTTCCTTTTCCAGGATTCCATGGAGAAGGGAATTCTCAATAATCGGCTGGAAGATCAGTGTCGGGATCTGGATCTCCAGAAGACTGTCCGGTATATCCACCACAAAATCAATAGCATCGCCGAACCGCATGTTTTGAAGGCGCATGTAGATAGTGGCGTGTTCAAGTTCGTTTTCCACGGTTGTAATTGTATTTTTACGGCTCAGCGTCAGCTTGTAGAACCGCGACAGATCGCGGATCGCAGCCGTTGTTTCAGCGGTCTTTCCCTGCTGTACTTTCCAGCTGATCATATCCATTGTGTTATAAAGAAAATGCGGATTGATCTGCGCTTGCAGGGAATTGAATTCGGAGATTCTCAGCTCTTCGGCCGACTCTGCCTGCTCGGCGATCAGCCGGTTGATCTTCCGGACCATATAGTTGTAGGAATCCACCAGCTCGCCGATCTCATCCACTGACTGAGGCTCAGTCATCAGCACGGGAGGCGTATCTGTTTTTACAAGACTCATCTGCCGGCTGACCGCTGCGATCCGCTTTGTAAGGGAGCGGGACAGCCGCAGAGAGACAAGGATTCCGGCAATGATCGAAGCAAGGCACACCAGAAGGAAGATGAGCATCATCTGAATGGTTTTCAAAAGGATCGGCTCATTCGGGAGAACGGTCACCATAAACCAGTCCGCTGACTCGATATAATAGAATCCGACGAAGACGCGGTTGCCGGTTATCTCCCTTTCAATAAAACTGTTGGATGACATAAGGTTATCGCGGATCGTGTCATAATTAATATAGTAAAGACCGATCATATTCGTATCCGAGGAAGTCAGCACAGCGTCACGTTCATTGGTGATATACGAGAGACTGCCATCATTTATGAGATTCTCGGTCAATATATTGCGGAACAGTTCGGACTGAAAATAGAGCGCGATATAGCAGCGGATCGAATCATACTCTGCCGTTGTGATATATACAGGAACAATGTATGCGCAGTCGCCCAGGTTGTCCGCCTCACGGTGGCTCAGATAGAGCGGCGGGCAGAACAGGGTGGAAGGATGGCTGCCCTGGAAGATTCCATACCAGTAAGAACCGCGGATCTGCGAGAGCGGAGCAAAATAGCTGTCTTCGCCCTGGAAGCACGAACTGGATTCCGGAAGGTCCGCATAGAACCGCACCGCTGAGATCATATCGCTCTTCTCCGCCTCCTGAAACGCGTCTGTCAGGGAGTTCCCGTCAGCGGAAGTGAGGGCGTCCTGGGGCGCGGAGGTAAGCTGCTGCCGGAAAAGTGACTGATACCCGGGGGATTCCTGGATATCAGAGTAAGTATTCAGAATCTCATCGACCGCGTCAGCTACAAGGGGCGTGGTCTGCGCCGCGCTGTTCTGCTCTTCCCGGATGGTATCGGAAGTGATCATTTCCAGAAGTTGTCCTGCAAATGTAATGATAATCAGAAGCATCGGGATGAGCACCGCGGTAACCACGATGATGGACAGTTTGTTGCGGATGCTCAGCCTCTGGTAAGCATCACGTATCCTTTTAAAAAATTGCATTTCCGGTCTCCTTTGCAGCGGGTTATTTTAATCGCCTCTCCCGGTAGACGGTGGGAGAGATCCCGGTATATTTCTTGAAAGCCTTGCTGAAATAGTTGCTGTCATTATACCCTACCATCGCAGAGACGCCGGACACGGTGTTCCTTGGGTCATTCAGCAGTTCCTGGGCTTTCTTCAGACGGTACTCTGTAAGGTACTGGTTCAGCGTCTGACCGGTCTCGTTCTTAAACACAGTGCAGGCATACGATGCCGAGAGCGAGGCGTACTCACTGATCTCTTTTGTGGATAAGAGCGGATTTCCGTAATGCCGCTGAATATAATTCTTGATCAGGTATACCGATGAGTTTTCACTCTCGGATGTGTTCAGGTCGCCGTAGAATTCATTCAGGCTGTCGATGAGCTTCTGGTGGAGGTTCTGGTAAAAGAAAAAATGCTCCGTATGGGAAAGCAGCTCATCCGCTGCCATGGCAGGAGTTTTTCCTGCAAGCTGACGCGCTCTGCGCTGTTCCGCGAGCGCGGCGAACAGCTGGAAGTACAGAGACTGAACTGTACGAATCAGAAGAGAAGGATTCTCGTAGCAGGATTCCTGCAGCTGCGCACAGATTCGATCAGTTGCATCCTGGTCCGCCTGGCCGAGCGCCTTGGTGAAAGACTCTGCCATGGCCTCGGGAAGCTCTCTGCGCGGCACGCCTGACAGATAGTCCGGGGTCAGACAGGTTCCCGGAGCAAAGAAAAAGGCACTCTGCAGGGCGATTACAGCAGCGGAGTAAGAGTCATAAATGTGGTGAATGCCCGTGACCGGCGTTCCGATTGCAAAGTGATAATTAATGAAAGGCGTGAACAGCTGTTTCAGATAACTCTGGAGGGATGTGAGAATCTGAGGCGTGAAATCCGCCCGGCGGAACACGTGGAACACGAACAGGTTCGTCCTTTTCTCCGCGCTGATGATATGGAGATGGAGGGGACGGATCATGTCGTGGAGCTGTTTTTCCATTGTGTTAAGATGGTCGAGCGGAAATTCCAGCCACTCCGGCATCTTGACGATAATGGTGACGGCTGAGTGAAATATATCGTCAGTGCCGTATTTGCGGCAGTAATTCCTGCTCAGCTCATCGATCGTATCATGGACAGAGTGGTCGGGCTGGGTCAGAACCAGGGCAAGCTGGGTGCCGACCATGTTCAGACGCAGGTCCTGAGAACGCCGGCTTTCGATCACCTGCAGGTGGCGTTCCGCCGCAGTACGGACTGCCTGGCTGATTTCCCCGAGATCAAGAGGCTTCTCCACATAGCTGACTGCCTGCAGTTTAATCGCTGCCTTGAGATATTCCTTGTCCGAGTAGCCGCTCATGAAGATAAAGCTGGTGTCCGGCGCAATCTCTCTTATTTTATACAACATGTCGATCCCGTTCATCCGGGGCATCCTGACATCACTGAGCACGATATCAGGCTGATACTTTTTCGCCATTTCAAGCCCCTCTACTCCGTCCGAGGCCTCATAGACTTGGTCGATCCCGAGATCGCTCCAGACAATAGATGTTGTCAGTCCGGTTCGTGTTAGTATTTCGTCATCTGCAATTAGTAATTTCATAACCTCATCCCTATCTGAAAACCTGTCATTTTTTGTTAGTTTCATATAGATTATAGCAGATTATGGAGGAAAAACACCCCTTAATTTGCTGTGCCGTATCGGGAAATAATACCCTTTTTCAAAAAAATTTCCTCTATATGAATAAAAAATGCTGATGGTATACTGAAAGAAATGAGAAAGGAGGAATATGAGCGTGGCAGAAGATTATATTCTGGAATTAAAGGGTATTACGAAGATCTTCCCAGGTGTAAAGGCGCTGAACAATGTGCAGTTTCAGCTGAAACGCGGGGAAGTTCACGCTCTGATGGGAGAAAACGGAGCAGGAAAATCGACGTTTATCAAGGTTATCACCGGAGTACATGCAGCTGAGGAAGGCAAGATGTACTTGAACGGGAAAGAAGTTCACTTCAAAGGACCGAAGGATGCTCAGGCAGCAGGTATTGCAGCCGTATATCAGCACCCGACATCCTACCCGGAACTGTCGGTTACGGAAAATATTTTTATGGGTCATGAGATGAGAAAATACGGAATGATCCAGTGGAATCTGATGAATCAGGAGGCGAAGAAGCTTCTTGACCGTCTGGATGCGGATTTCAGTCCGACAGAAGAGATGGGAACACTGAGTGTGGCGCAGCAGCAGATGGTAGAGATCGCGAAGGCGCTTTCCACAAAAGCAAAGATCATCATCCTCGATGAGCCGACCGCTGCACTGACTCAGACGGAGTCTGAGAAACTCTACAGGATCGTGGATCAGCTGAAAGAAGAAGGAGTGTCCATCATCTTTATTTCACACCGTTTCGAGGATATGTACCGTCTGGCTTCCAGAGTTACGGTATTCCGTGATTCCCAGTACATTGGGACATATGACGTGGACGGCATCACGAATGCTGATCTGATCAAGGCAATGGTAGGCCGTGAGATCACGGATATGTATCCGAAGCCGAAGGTAGAGATCGGAAAAGAAATCTTCCGTATTGAAGGCATGAGCCGCGCCGGATACTTCAAGGATGTTTCCCTGAATGTCCATGCAGGCGAGATCGTAGGTCTGACAGGGCTTGTCGGCGCGGGACGTACGGAAGTAATGGAGAGTGTGTGCGGAATCACAAGAGCAAATTCAGGCAAGGTTTACCTGGATGATAAACTGTGCCACATCCGTCAGCCGATCGACGCGATGAAGGAAGGTATCATTCTTCTTCCCGAGGACCGTCAGAGAGAAGGACTGATCCTGAGCTGGGGACTTGGAGACAATGTAACACTTCCGATTCAGAGCGATCTTGCCCACACGGGATTCAACGATACGGCGGCAGAGAAGAAAGTAGCGAAGAAATTCCTCGAGGAAGTGGATACAAAGGCAGTGTCTATCTATGACAAGGCAAGTTCACTGTCCGGTGGAAACCAGCAGAAAGTTGTTGTGGCGAAAGCACTTGCACAGAAGAACATGAAAATTGTTATCATGGATGAGCCGACAAAAGGTGTCGATGTAGGCGCGAAAGCTGAGATCTATGCGATCATGGGAGATCTGGCGAAACAGGGATATGGAATCATCATGATTTCATCGGAAATGCCGGAGACAATCGGTATGTGCGACAGAATTTACGTTATGTGTAAAGGGCGCATTACGGGATGCCTGGACAGAGGAGAGGCAACTCAGGAGTCGATCCTTCAGCTGGCAATGGAAAAAGGAAGTAAGGAAAAGGAGGTGGCGCAGGGATGAAAAAGAATTCAGTATTAAAACAGCTGACAAAATCAAGAGAATTCAGCCTTGTGATCGTACTGATCGTTCTCTGTATCGTTGCTACGATCTTCAGCCCGAGCTTCTTAAGTCCGACGAATATCAGCCAGATATTCCGGAATAACGCGCTGACCATGATTCTGTCAGTCGGTATGCTCTGCGTGCTTCTGACCGGAGGAATCGATATCTCGATTGCATCGATCCTCGCATTTTCCGGAATGACGGTCGGAATGCTTTTGAAATATGATGTTATCACGAACACATTTCTTCTGTTTGTGATCGGAAGCGCCATCGGTGTAGGATGCGGACTTCTGAACGGACTTATTATCGCAAAAGGTAATGTGGCGCCGATTATTTCAACCATGGGCTTCATGTATATCTGGCGCGGACTTGCCTATGTTATCAGCAACAACGAGTGGGCGAGCGGTGCGGATGTCGTAGGATACAGCGATTTCGGAGCGGATGGTTCTATGGGACCGTACATCATTATCGCAGCCGTATTCATCATCGGTTTCATTGTTATGAAATGGACCAAATTCGGACGTAAGATCTACGCTGTCGGAAGCAATACAGAAGCAGCGAGAGTGTCCGGTATCAACGTGGATGGCGTCCTGATCTATACATATGTGATCATGGGATTTCTCTCTGGTCTCTGCGGCGCGCTTTCCGTATCCATCTACGCGTCGGCACAGCCGAACATGCAGTACGCACTTGAGATGGATGTTATCGCATCCTGCGTTATCGGCGGTGTGAGCATGAGCGGCGGACGCGGCTCAGTAGTCGGAACCTTCCTCGGAGCGCTGATCCTTGCATTTATCACAAGAGCACTTCCGCTGGTAGGTATCGATGCCATTGCGCAGAACATGGTAAAAGGTGTCCTGATCCTTGTGGTTGTTGTACTTAACGTAGTAACTCAGAGAATGATGGATAGAGCAAGTCTGGAAAGGAGGGAGATGTAGTTATGGCAGGAAGATCCGGAAGAGAGATATCGATTGCGTCGCCAAAGACTCCGGTGAAGCGGATTCTCAGCTGGGAAGGCGCGCTGGTTCTGATTTTTATTGCTGTGAATATTCTGGGAGTCATCCTTTCAGAAAACTATACGGTAGCAAATGTGCTGCGTCAGATGCCGAGGTATCTGGCAGAGATATTCATACTGTTTCCGATGGGCTACATCCTGATCCTTGGAGATATTGACATTTCAGTAGGTTCTATTGTATGCTTATGTGCTACTACGGCATGTTTCGCCGGAAATGCGGGATTCCCGTTCCCGGTAGTTATGCTCGTATGCCTGCTGACAGGTCTTGTGTGCGGCGCGGTGAACGGCGCGATCCTCGCGAAATTCACAGAACTGCCGTCTATGATCGTTACACTGGGGACACAGATCATCTTCCGCGGTATTGCGGAGGTCGCAATGGGAAGCGGCGGAAGTATTTCTTATACGAATTCCATTGATCTGATGGTGCTCACCCAGATGGTAGGACCGTTCCCGATCGTATTCTTCTTTGTACTGATCAGCGCGGTGATCTTCATCGTTCTTCTTTCCAAAACAACATTTGGAAGAAAGCTCTACGCAATCGGAAGCAACAAAGAAGCAGCATATTATGCTGGTATTAAAGTTCAGAAGATCCGTTTCATCGTATTTTCACTTGCAGGCCTGATGTCAGGATTCTGCGCACTGTTCCTCCTGTCCGTGCTCTTCAGCGCGAACACAACGACAGGAAACGGATTTGAGATGGAAGTTATCGCCATGGCGGTATTCGGCGGAATCGCTACTACAGGCGGTAAGGGAAATCTGGTTGGCGGATTTATCGCGGCATTCATTATCGTGTGCCTGCGTGTTGCCCTTGGACTGATCAATATGAATACACAGCTTATTCTGGTTATCATCGGCCTGATGCTTATCATCGCCGTACTGATGCCTGGAATCAGCCAGAGAATCAAAGGAATGAGAAAGACGGTAAAATAGTTTTTCTCAGAAAAAAATTACTTCGGGAGTGAAAAATAATACCCGAAATCAAAAGATTTTGCTATTTCGAGTCTGGAAAGACCGATGTAGAATAAGCTTAAAGAAAAACGGCAGCGCCTGAGGCGGCGCTGCCAGAGAACCAAGAGGAGGTAGGATTATGAAAAAAAGAATTGTTGCACTGTTGATGTGTACCGCAATGGTAACAGCTATGGTAGCAGGATGCGGAAACTCCAGCAGCGAAGCTCCGGCATCAGATGACACAGCTTCAACAGACACAGCATCAGACGATGGAGCGGCAGAAGGAAAGGATATCACAGAGTGTACGTTCGCAATCGTTCCGAAGTCAGCAGGAAACCCGTATAATGAGGCAGAGGCTCAGGGATTCCAGGAAGCAATCGAGGCTGCTGGCGCTACATGTATCGTAAGCTATCCGGAGACAGCTACAGCAGATGCACAGATCACAGTGCTTCAGTCACTGATTTCTCAGGGAGTTGATTCCATTACTGTGGCGGCAAACGATGAAAATGCTCTTCAGGCAACTCTTCAGCAGGCAATGGACGCAGGAATTCACGTATCATGTGTTGACTCCAAGACAAATGCTGACAGCCGTGAGGTATTTGTTAACCAGGCTGATACAAACCTGATCGGACAGACTCTGATGGATGCAATCTATGACATCACAGGCGGAGAAGGACAGTGGGCTATCCTATCTGCAACATCTCAGGCAGCAAACCAGAATGCATGGATCGAAGCAATGCAGAGTGTAATGGAAAGCGATGAGAAGTATGCGAATCTTGAACTGGTAGACATCGTTTACGGCGATGACGAGCCGCAGCCGTCTACAGAGCAGACTCAGGCACTTCTTCAGAACTATCCGGATCTGAAACTTATCTGCGCACCGACAACAGTTGGTATCAACGCAGCAGCTAAGGTTCTTCAGGATCAGGGATCTGACGTTAAGATCACAGGTCTTGGACTTCCGTCAGAGATGGAAGCATATGTAGGCGAAGACAATGTTTGCCCGTATATGTATCTGTGGAATCCGATTGAGACAGGAGAGCTTGCAGCTTATACAGCTATGGCACTTGTTGCTGGCGACATCACAGGAGCAGCTGGCGAGACATTCGAGGCTGGGGACATGGAGAACAGCCCGTACACAATCGTAGAAGCATCTGACGGCGGTACAGAAGTTATCGTTGGCGATCCGTTCGAATTCAATGCAGACAACATCGCAGAGTGGGCTGACGTATTCTAAATCGACTGATTGAAGAATAAGTACATAAAGTCATTAA
Organism: Candidatus Mediterraneibacter vanvlietii; assembly: GCA_019113645.1. Classification (GTDB taxonomy): domain Bacteria; phylum Bacillota; class Clostridia; order Lachnospirales; family Lachnospiraceae; genus Mediterraneibacter; species Mediterraneibacter vanvlietii. The sequence goes on from DXGZ01000066.1 coordinate 50,066, forward strand.
AACAGGAACTGCCTGAGGGCAGTTCCTGTTTTTGTACGCAGGATTTTTAGTTTTGCCATGCTTTGCGGTACGCGTGGGGCGTGATATTTTCGCGCGCCTTGAACAGGTTGATAAAATGAGTGACATTGTGAAAACCTGCTTCAAAGGCAATGTCGGTTACCGAAAGCGGGGAGTATTTCAACAGTTCCTTGGCATAGGAGATGCGTGTTGTGATTATATATTCGTTGATCGTAGTTCCCATATATTTTTTAAATTGTTTTAATATATGATACCGGCTGCGGTGATATTTTTCTTCAAAAAAAGACAGGGAGAGATCGGAACGGAAATTTTTGTCAATATCTTTTGCGATCTCTTTTATATATTCCGGAATAAGGAATGTGTCGGCACTGTTGGTGGACGTCTCCACGATCAGCTCGGTCAGCATGGAGCAGATCAGGCTGGACACGACGGCTTCTGTAGTAAGGTTCTTCTTCTGGTGGAGGGCTATGATGCGCCATAGTGTCCTTTCCCAGAAAAATTCATCCTGGCAGTGAATGATCTTAAAATCATCTCTGAAGCATTCCCTGTAATATCCCAGCGCGTTGCTTCCGTTAAAATGAATCCAGAGAAATTCCCACTGGGAACCTTTTACGGTTTTATATAAATGATGCTTCTCACAGTGGATCAGGAAACAGTCACCTTTTGATACAATATGGCGATGACCCTCATATTCGAGACAGCCTTCTCCGGAAATCGTATAAACGATCAGAAAAGAATCCAGATTCTCACGTTCTGAATAATACGGATATTCTGTTTTGAAATAGCCCACCTCCTGGGTATAGAAATAGAGGCTCTTGGCAGTGCGTCCGGGAGTGAGAATCATACGGATGGAGTCATCGCTCCAGGTGTGTTCTCCCCGTTCCAGCAGCTCGGGATGTTTCTCCATAATTACCACCACAATATTCTATGATTTTTAAGCAATTTGCTTGGATGATATTTATATACTACAAGATTATAATTGGTTTGTAAATGGAAAACACATGCACAAGATCATATAAGGGCATAAGGAGGAAGAAAACATGTTAGCGAGAAAAGAACTGAAAAAACCAAGAATCGGACTCTACTCCATGGGACTGAAACATTACTGGGGACAGTTCCCGGGTATGAAAGAGCGACTGACGGAATACGGCGAATTTATTGCGAAAAAAGTAGAGGGCATGGGCGGTGAAGTTTATTTCTACGGCATGGTGGACTGCGAGCAGGAAGGACTGAAGGCCGGCGAATATTTTAATGAGAAGAACGTAGACATTATTTTCGCGCATTCAGCTACTTATGTGACAAGCGCATCCATCCTTCCGCTTCATCAGATATGCAAGGCGCCGACTGTAGTGCTGAATCTGCAGCCGACCGCAAGAATCAATTACGAAAAGACAACAACAGGCGAGTGGCTGGCTCACTGCGGAGCATGTCCGGTTCCGGAGATTTCCAACGCGTTTAACCGTGCAGGCATCAAATACCGTGTGGTAAACGGGCTCCTTGGCCTGGACTATACACCGGAGATCTCCATGACAAACGAAGTGACAAACGAGCGCCCGGAAGCGATCCGCGCATGGAAGAAGATCGAGGAGTGGGTTCTCGCGGCGAAAGTAAAAAGGAATCTTCAGGGAGCGCGCTTCGGATTCCTCGGAAACACATACAGCGGAATGCTGGATATGTACAGCGATTTCACCATGTTCCAGGGACAGACAGGGGCGCATCTTCAGGTGCTGGAAATGTGTGATCTGGATAAACACCTTCAGAAAGTTACAGATGAAGAGGTAGCTGCGAAACGCAAGGAGATCGAAGAGTTCTTCGTGATCAGCGATGATGACGCAGCGGATCCTCTTGCTCAGAAACCGACAGAAGAGCAGCTCAACTGGTCTGCGAAAGTTGCGGTTGCACAGGAAAAACTTGTGGAAGAATTTGATCTGGACGCTCTGACATACTACTATCACGGAGCGCCGGGCAATCATTATGAAGACGTGCAGGGTGGATTTATCGTGGGACATTCCCTTCTGACCGCAGACGGAATTCCGTGCGCGGGCGAAGGTGATTTAAAAACCTGTCTTGCAATGAAAATATGTGATATAATCGGAAAAGGCGGAAGTTTCTGTGAGATCGTGACAACGGATTACGAGGACGGCACGATCCTGTTAGGACATGACGGACCGTTCCACCTGGAGATCGCGAAGGGCAAACCGATTCTCCGCGGTATGGGACTTTATCACGGCAAACAGGGAACAGGAGTTTCTGTAGAGGCAAAAGTACGTACCGGAGATATTACGAATCTGGGATGCTCTCAGACAATTGACGGAAAACTGAAATTCATCATAACCGAAGCAGAGTCAACAGACGGACCGATTATGACAATCGGAAATACACAGACACCGGTTAAGTTCAAATCAGATCCGGATACATATATGGATAAATGGTTCGCGGAGGCTCCGACACATCACTTCGCAATGAGCGTCGGACATAACGCGGAAATATTTAAAAAGGTCGCAGACCTGCTTGAGATCCCATCGGTAGTGCTTGAATAAAAGAATGATACCAGGGGGGGAATTATCCTCCCTGGCATTATGCAATTTTTATATGCAGTATAAAAGGAGGACAATGCTATGGTAAGAAAAGGATTTAAGATGAAACTCTATCCGGGAATGGAAGAGGAGTATGAAAAACGACACAACGCGCTGTGGCCGGAGATGAAGGATATGATTCACGAGTACGGCGGAAAGAATTACACAATCTTCCTCGACAAGGAGACGCTTGTGCTTTACGGATATATTGAGCTCGAAGATCCTGCGAAGTGGGATGAGAGCGCAGATACGGCTATCAACCGGAAATGGTGGGATTTTATGGCTGATATCATGGAGACAAATCCGGACAACAGCCCGGTGTCAGTTGATCTGCATGAGGTGTTCCACTTAGATTAAGAGATCTGAGGCTGCCGAGCCGGGAACTTTTAGGGATAATCGGAAAGTGCCGGGGAAGAAGGAAATGCAATGCCACAGGCTGCGCATTCCCTTCTTCTCCGGTTTTTTTAATTCGGAAAAACAGATTCGAGCCGGTCAGATAGTTCCCGGCTTGAAAATATAAAATCAGGAATCTGGGAAAAAAGGCTGACAGGATATTGACAAAAAGTTTAAAATAGAAGAAAATGCGGCAAAACGGATAAGGAGAGACAAAAATGGAAAAAGCATGGTGGAAAGAAAGTGTTGTATATCAGATTTACCCGAGGAGCTTTAAAGACAGTAACGGGGACGGAATCGGTGATCTGAACGGAATTACGGAGAAGCTGGATTATCTGAAAGAACTCGGAATCGATGTGATATGGCTGTCGCCGGTCTATCAGTCGCCGAACGATGACAACGGATATGATATCAGTGATTACAGGAAGATTATGACAGAGTTCGGAACCATGGAAGATTTCGACCGGATGCTTGCTGCAGCACATGACAGGGGAATCAAGATCGTAATGGATCTTGTGGTAAATCATACCTCGGATGAGCACCCCTGGTTTGTTGAGAGCAGGAAGTCAAAAGATAACCCGTACAGAGATTATTACATCTGGCGTCCGGCAAAAGACGGAAAAGAACCGAACAACTGGGGCTCCTGTTTCTCAGGATCCGCGTGGAAATACGATCCTGAGACAGAGATGTATTTCCTCCATCTGTTCTCGAAGAAGCAGCCGGATCTGAACTGGGACAACCCGAAGGTCAGAGACGAGGTTTACGATATGATGAACTGGTGGCTGGATAAAGGGGTGGACGGATTCCGTATGGACGTGATAAGCCTGATTTCCAAGGATCCGGATTTCCCGGACGGAAAGCCGGGAATCAACGGTTATGCCAGCTTCAATGAGCCGGCCAACGGACCTCATGTCCACGAGTATCTTCAGGAGATGCGCAGACGGGTGCTGGACGGCAGGGATACACTGACGGTCGGAGAGTGCTCGGGAGTTACTCTGGAAGAGGCGAAGAAGTATGCGAGAAATGACGGTCGGGAACTGAACATGGTATTCCAGTTTGAGCATATGGATGTAGATGCGGACGGATCAAATAAGTGGTCAGATAAGAAGATGGATCTCAGAGACCTGAAAGAGATTATGACGAAATGGGAGAAAGGTCTGGAAGATACGGCCTGGAACAGTCTGTTCTGGGAGAATCATGACCAGCCCCGCTCCGTGTCAAGATTCGGAAATGATGACGGCAAGTACAGGGAGAAGTCCGCAAAGATGCTGGCCACATGCCTTCACATGATGCAGGGAACCCCTTATGTGTATCAGGGCGAAGAGCTGGGCATGACCAATGTTCCTTTCCGTGATATTTCAGACTTCCGGGACCTGGACAGCATCAATGCCTACCATGAGCTTGTAGGCCAGGGAGTATTCACTGAGGAAGAGATGATGCGTTACCTCCGCTACAAGAGCAGGGATAACGCAAGGACGCCGTTCCAGTGGGATGACAGTGAGAATGCAGGATTCACAACAGGCACTCCGTGGATCATGGTGAATCCAAACTATACGGAGATCAACGCGGCAGAGCAGATGGGAAGAGCAGATTCTGTGTTCAATTATTATAAAGAACTGATCCGTCTGAGAAAGACAAATGACGTGATCGTATACGGAACATACGAACTCCTTCTGCCGGATGACAAAGAACTCTATGTATACGAACGCAGACTCGGTGAGAAGAAACTCCTTGTCATCTGTAATTTCTATGGAAATAACAGAAAATTCACGCTTCCGGAAGGATGGGACAGCGACCGACTGTCTGTGATGATCGGAAATTACAGCGACGCGCAGCCAGCAGCGGAGATGGACATCCGTCCATACGAAGCAGTGGTACTGGAGGCAGAGGATTGAATCAGACATTTGCGCGGGCGGAGCAGTATATCTGTCTGAATGCCAGGCCGCTGTCTGTGCTGCATAACTGCTGTTTGTAATAATATAATAATAATGATAAGTCAGATGGTTCAGGCATGATGTGGGCTGAACTTCTGCAGATAAGAATAGCAGATCCATTCAATGCATATATCAAAACATGGGAGTGTGTATATGAACCGGAAAAATGGCAGGTATCAATTATATATGGAAGCGGGACTTGCCGTCCTGCTTGTGATCACGCTTGCTCTTGCAGGAATGCGCGGGCTTCTTTCCGCCCATGCGGAAAGCTCTGAATCCCAGACAGCGGCGGAAACTTCTGCGGGTGGGACTGACACGGCTGATGATGCGGGAGCAACTGGCGGTACAGGATCTGAGGATGATGCAGGAGAAGCCGGAGCAGAGGAGACAATCGCTGACGGCCAGTACCCGATCATGGGAGAGAGCACCGTGACGGTTCAGGATATGGTCGATTACTTCAATGCGTCCGGGGAGGAATATCCTTCAGAAGAACTTGCTGCGGGCGGAGCTGAGTCCATAGAGACATTCTGCCAGATGTACTATGATGAGGCATTGGCAGAGGGCGTGCGGCCTGAGGTGGCCTTTGCCCAGACCATGAAGGAGACCGGCTTCCTCCAGTATGGAGGGGACGCGTCCATTGAGCAGTTTAATTTTGCCGGGCTTGGAACAACCGGCGGAGGAGTGCCAGGCAACTCATATCCGGATGTGCGCACCGGAATCCGGGCGCAGATTCAGCATCTGAAAGCATACGCGACAGCTGACGCGCTGAATCAGGAGTGTGTGGATGACCGGTATGAGTATGTGAAAAAAGGGGCCGCGCCCTATGTGGAATGGCTGGGGCAGCAGGAGAATCCCGAGGGACTCGGATGGGCGACAGGGGATAATTACGGGTATGATATTGTGAATATGATAGAGGACATGGTGGAGTAAGTCGCTATTCCGCTATTTTGTTGACTACCTTCATTGGCTGAACGTACGAAAACAGAGATGTTTTTAAGACGTATTCTGCAGAGCTGGAGGATATGTTCAGGCTTCCGCTCCGGGGAATAAGAGCAACTAAGAAGTTCCGGGCACGGACTAAATACAAGGACAGGCGGTGAGCAACTCGCTTTGCTCAGACAATCTCACCGCCTGTCCTGACGTCCGCACACGGAACTCCAAGTTGCGCTAATTTCCCTCCGAAGTCACCCCGCCCACATCCTCACTCTCTGCAGAAAGGTACTTGCAATAGAGTTCTGTTTTCTGCTCTATTCATATGGGAAGATAGTAACAATATAGCTGCCAGAAACTAAGGCGCGGCCGGAAGGTTTTACAAATGGTAATACCTTCAAGCCGCGCCGTTTCGCGGTTTTCCCGCCTGTTTTGCTTCACTGAGCTTCCGACGGGAAGTGCGAAGGAAGCGAAGCGGACGACCTGGATAACCTTTCTGAGAGCGGGGAGATGTGGGGCGTCTCCCCGCTCTCAGAATACGTTTCTTCAACTTATCTGCTTTCGATTCCTGACACACTTTCCGCCGAACCGCTTAGTGAACAAAATAGCGGCACGGGTTTATCTGGCCCGGGTTTTATGATAAAATCGTGGTATTGATATTATGGATCAGGAGGGCGTGAGGATGAAGAGACTTGCAGTGTTTTTCCCGGGCGTGGGCTATCATGTGGACAAGCCGCTGCTGTATTACAGCAGAAAGCTCGCGGAGCAGTACGGATATGAGACAGCAGATGTGACCTACGGCGGATTCGGGAAGGGAATCAGAGGCTCTGCCGAGAAGATGGAGAAGGCATTCTTCTCAGCGCTGGAGCAGGCGGAAAAGATACTGGAACAGGTTGATTTTCAGAAATATGACGATGTGATTTTTATTTCCAAGAGCGTTGGCACGGCAGTGGCGTCCGCCTATGCGGGAAAGCACGGGATGAAGACTCGGAATATTTACTATACTCCGGTAGAGGCTTCTTTCCGGTTTATGAAGCAGCCGGGGATTGTATTCACGGGGACAAAGGATGCCTGGGTGGAGTTTGAAGCAGTGAAGCGCGGCTGTGAGGAAGGCGGATACCCGCTGTATGTTACCGAAGATGCGAACCACTCTCTGGAGACCGGGAACGTGGCGAAAGATCTGGAGAACCTGCAGGAGATTATGCGGGTGACGGAGGAATACATAGGGAGCTGATAGATTGGAAACCTTTGATTTTTACAGACGCGCTGCCATTGTCTGCCGGGCGATCCCACGGGGCAGGGCAGCGTCCTACGGGCAGATTGCGCTTCTGTGCGGAAAACCGAATAATGCCAGGCAGGTGGGCTATGCCCTGAACAGAGGGCGCTTAGGTCACGGAATACCGGCACACCGGGTTGTGAACGGGAAAGGGTATTTAAGCGGCGCGGCGGCTTTTGAGACCGAAGATATGCAGAAACAGCTCCTGGAATCTGAAGGCGTGGAAGTGGAATATATGGAAGATGGCTGGAAGATCGACATGAAGAAGTATGGCTGGCACAATACGATGGAGGAAGCGCTTCATTTCCGGGAAATGTTTGAGCAGCAGGGAATCTGAAGCCGGCGGAGAACATGAAGTCAGCAGGGCTCCTAAGCCGCCAGAAAACATATGGAAAGGATGCGGGCATGTATGAGAGAATTGCAGATCAGATGTATCGCCCTGGATCTTGACCGGACAACGCTGAATGGACAGGGGAGACTGAGTGCGGGCAACCGGCGGGCGATCGAGCGGGCCATAGAGAACGGGATTCATGTAGTAGTGGCGAGTGGAAGGTCTTTGGATTCACTGCCGGCAGAGGTTATGGGGATTCCGGGGATCCGATATGCGATCACATCCAACGGCGCGGCAGTCTATGATCTGACAGACCGGAGATGTCTGAAACAGTATAAACTGGAGCCGGATGCTGTGAAACAGATTCTGGAGCTGACAGAAGGGACTGAGGTTTCTTTTGAAGCATTCATTGACGGAAAGCCTTACGCAGAGAAAGCCTATGTGGAAGATCCGGTCCGGTTTGGCGCGATGCCACAGTCCGTTGCCTACATACAAGGGACGAGGGAACCGATTGAAGAAATAAAAAGATTTATCAGAACACATATTAATGAACTGGACTGCATTGATATTGTGGTGAAAAGTGAAAAACTTAAGATTGAGTTGTGGAAAACTCTCGAGAAAAGAGCGGAGAATGTGTATATCACATCATCAGTGCGTCAGCTCCTTGAAATATCGGATATCCATGCCGGGAAGGATGCGGCGGTCCGGTTCCTTCTCGAGAGGCTGAAGCTGGAGAGAGAACAGCTTGCCGCATTTGGAGACGGGCATAATGATATCGGTATGCTGAAGTTTGCGGGGATCGGTTTTGCGGTAGAAAATGCTGATCCGGAATGCAGAGAGGCTGCGGACCGGATCGTTTTGTCAAATGATGCTGACGGAGTTGCGGAAGGAATCAGATGGATACTTGGGGAGGAAAAAGCGTTATGAGGATAATTATATCGCCTGCGAAAAAGATGAATGTGGATACGGATACGCTGGCGTCTGCGGGAATGCCGGCTTTTCTGGAACAGACAGGGAAACTGCTGGAATGGATGCGCGCCCTTTCCCGTGAAGAGGCGCAGGCGCTGTGGAAATGCAATGACAAGATTGCGGAGCAGAATTATCAAAGATTTCAGGAGATGGAACTTTCAAAAAATCTGACGCCTGCAATCATCGCCTACGAAGGAATCCAGTACCAGTATATGGCGCCTGCTGTTTTCGGCGGAACGGAATCAGAGTACGTCCAGGAGCACCTGCGAATCCTGTCGGGATTCTACGGCGTACTGAAACCATTTGACGGTGTTGTACCGTACCGGCTTGAGATGCAGGCGAAGGCTTCCGACGCAGGAGATCTGTACCGGTTCTGGGGAGACCGGATTTACCGGGAAGTGACAGAGGGCGACCGTGTGATTCTGAACCTCGCGTCAAAAGAGTATTCCAGGTGTGTGGAGAAATATCTGCAGCCGGAGGATCGCTTTATTACTTGTGTTTTCGGGGAGCTTTCAGACGGAAAGGTAAAACAGAAAGGAACTTTCGCCAAGATGGCGAGGGGTGAGATGGTGCGGTATCTGGCGGAGAGCCGGGCAGAAGATCCGGAACAGGCGAAAGGATTCGACCGGCTGGGGTATCATTTTTCAGAGGAATTTTCCGGAGATGATGAGCTTGTATTTCTCAGGGAGCCGGAGGAGTGAGAAAACAGCAACGGTACAGCCTCATGGCTGAAATGTTATCAGAAAACATGGGAAAAGACATAAGATGACGGATACGGAGGTTTCACATGGACAATTTTCAGCGGAGAGAAAAGCTGCTGCTCGACATACTGGATATCAGCGAAGAGAAAGAACATTTTCATCAGGACATTGAATTGCTGTATGTTTTAAGCGGCAGTCTTGAAATATATATGGATGATCAGAAAACAGTAATGTCCGGAGAGGATGTGCTGATCATAAATGCGAATAAACGGCATTATCTGAAGAACAGAGATTCGGCGTTATATGTAAAACTGACGATTATGTATGATCTGCTCAGCGATATATTGAATCATTATGATTTTATGTTTATCTGTGACTCTGCGAGAAATACAGATGCTGCATATGACGGACTGAGAAAACTCCTTCAGCAGCTTCTGGGACATTATCTGAGCAATAAGGGGAATGTGAGAGATTTCGCGTATATTTCATTATGCTATCAGATAATGGATTATCTCTGCACCCACTTCCTGATCCGGACAGTGGATACAGGGGAGCTGGCAGAGAGTGATAAATATCAGCAGCGCCTGCTTCAGATTGACAACTATATCCGGGCGAATTACCGTTCTGCAATCAGTTTGAAAGACCTGGCGGAGAAATTATATCTGTCAAACGGATATCTGTCACGTTTTTTCAAGAAGAACTATGGGATGAGTTTTGCGGATTATCTTACGCATGTCAGGCTTCACCATGCGGTAGATCAGCTTTTGTACACGGATACTCCTATCACGAGAATCGTTTATGATAATGGCTTTGCCAGCGTGGCAATTTTCAACAAAGCATTCAAAAAGGAGTATGGCGAGACTCCGTCCTCTGTAAGAAAGCGGGCGTCAATGAAGAAAACTAAGGATCAGCCGGTTTTGTCCGGGGAAATGGAGAAGAAGCTGGAGAATGCCCTGTGGAAACAGGCGGGCAGCCGTGAGGACATGCCGTCCGGTGAGATCAGCGCGGAAGTATCCGCGGAGCATGGAGAACCTTTAAATCGGATATGGAGCAAAGTTATTAATATCGGATCCGCGGAAGACATGCTTCGATCCGAAGTTCAGGAGCATGTGGTAATTCTGAGGGAATCGCTGAAGTTTCAGTATGTCAGGTTCTGGAATCCATTTTCGAAAGAACTTCTGATCGATATAAATAACCCGGAACACAAATATAATTTTTCGCGGCTTGATTCTATATTGGACTTTCTTCTTCAGCATGATGTCGTGCCTTTTATTGAACTGGAGAACAAGCCGAAGCGGGTGACGAAGACCGCGACAAGTTCCGTGATATATGAGCTGTTTGAAAGCATTGCATCGATGGAAAACTGGTGTGCGGTTGTGGAAGCATTTATCCGTCACGCGGTAGCACGATATGGACGGGAGGAAGTTGGAAAATGGAGATTCGAACTCTGGTTTGACGCGGACAGAGTGAGAGATGAGCTGTATATCCTGAGTTATTCCGAGCGGTTCAAAGCGATTCAGAATATTATACACCAATATTCCGACGCCAGGATCGGAGGCAGCGGAATGCACGGCTATGTGAAAAGTACGGAGAAGAAATCAGCATACATACGGGCATTTTATAAGAAGATCAGATCCTCTGGAACAGAGCCTGATTTCATGACACTGTACTGTTATGCGTATGATTCCCGGGAGGAGAACGGAAAGATCATATCCGGTCCGAGTTCGGATGATAATTTTGTAAGCCATATGATCGACAATGCAGAGCGTGATCAGGGAGAACTGCTTACGGACAGGAAGATCTGCCTGACGGAATGGAATCTGACGTTCAGTGACAGAAACCTGATTAATGATTCCTGTTTCAAGGGAGCGTATCTGATGAAAAACTATATCGCCATGCTCGGGCGTGTGGATATGGCGGCTTATTTCCGCGGGACAGACCGGGTTTCGGAATCCTACGATACAGATGCGTTTCTGTTTGGCGGCACAGGACTGCTGACAAGAACCGGTATATATAAACCGATGGCGTTTGCGGTTTATTTTCTGAACCGGCTTTACTCACAGTATATCGGAAAAGGGGACAATTATCTTGTCACAAAAGACGGACACGGCAATTATGGAATTGTGTGCCACAACTGTAAAAAGCTGAGTTATAACTACTATTATGTTGAAGAAGATGATCTGGATCGTGATCACCTGTCGAAATATTTTGAGGATATGGACAGTCTGTCTCTGCATCTGGATATCAGGGATGTGGAGGACGGCATCTATCAGATGAAGATCTACAGAGTAAATGACGAGAATGGTTCTGTACAGAGGATCTGGGGAGAAATGGAGTATGAGTCGAATCTGTCGAGAGATGACCTGCACTACATTCAGAGAGTGTGCGGACCGAAATTGTCCATGCAGAAAATACAGGCACAGGACAGATGTGTGAGACTGAATATTTCTATGATGGCGAATGAGATGGTGTACATCAATCTTACACGTTCGTGAAGGACAGTTATAATAAAAAAAGAGAGAGGTCAAAAAAGGTCATGAAAAGTGATCTTATTTTGACCTTTTTTTATGCATGAAAGTGAAAAAATGAACAGAAACCTGTGAAAATCTGAATGAAAGGTCTAATCCCCCAGCTATGCTGGGGAGAATGGAGTAAGCAGGAGCGTGTAAGATATAAATAAAAAGCCTCCTATGCTAAAATGAGAATGGTGTCGCAAGCC
>DXGZ01000067.1 GCA_019113645.1 Candidatus Mediterraneibacter vanvlietii
GCGTCAAACCATTTGAAAAGGAAAAACCCCGGAAACCGCGTAGTTCCGGGGTTTTTGACCACTTTTGATAAAGTTTAGCGCTTGCTGAACTGCGGAGCGCGACGGGCAGCCTTGAGGCCGTATTTCTTACGCTCTTTCATTCTCGGGTCACGAGTCAGGAATCCTGCGCTCTTGAGTACCGGTCTGTAATCAGCATCTGCCTCAAGAAGTGCTCTGGAGATTCCGTGACGGATAGCTCCAGCCTGTCCTGTGTAACCGCCGCCATGTACGTTTACGATTACATCGAACTTATCTGTTGTGCCTGTAGCCACGAGCGGCTGGCGAACGATAACTTTCAGAGTCTCAAGTCCGAGATACTCATCGATGTCTCTTTTATTGATTGTGATCTTGCCTGTTCCAGGTACAAGATAAACTCTTGCTACTGATTTTTTTCTTCTTCCTGTTCCGTAATATTTTGCGTTAGCCACTGTTATATCCTCCTTTCAACCTCTACCTAAAATGTCAGAACTTCCGGCTTCTGAGCCTGATGTGCATGCTCTGGGCCAGCGTATACATGAAGTTTCTTGATCATGTCTCTTCCCATAGGTCCTTTCGGGAGCATTCCTTTAACAGCCAGCTCGATTACTTTCTCCGGTTTCTTTGCCATCATCTCAGCAAGTGTAGTCTCTCTCATTCCACCTACATAATCGGAGTGATTGTAGTAAATCTTCTGCTGAAGTTTCTTTCCTGTAACTTTTACTTTCTCTGCGTTTACAACGATTACATAATCGCCTGTATCAATGTGCGGTGTATACTCCGGTTTGTTCTTTCCTCTGAGCACTTTAGCGATCTCGGAAGCAAGACGTCCTAAAGTACATCCATCAGCGTCAACCACATACCATTTTCTTTCAATCTTGTCAGGGTTAGCCATATAAGTTTTCATGGGTGTTCCTCCTATTAAAAATCATCAGATAACATTTGTTTGTATATGTGAAATCAGCACACTCCGGGGCTATGGCGTATACTGTTTCTCCTTTAGTCATGCTGTAATATTATAGTACTGACATCCACCCCTGTCAAGTTTTTTCTGCATTTTTCGCAAAACAGCAGCGCGGCTATCTACGCTTCCGTATAATAACAATACCCCCAACGATAACCGCAACCGCTGCGGCTGCTACGCAGACCCAGACTATTACATTTGCATCGTCCCCTGTCTGCGGATTCGCTGAATATGTTCCGGACGCAGAAGTATAAGGCAGCGATGTCGGAAGTGTCTTTGTGAGTTTCAGTTTCTCCACTTTGTCTGTCATTTCCAGAGAGGGCGGAAGCTCTGCCTGCACTTTCTTCTCCATTACAACATAAAGTCCCGCGTGATCCGTCTTGAATACTGCTGAATTATTTTCATTTGTATAGGAGATTTCCGTCCGGGACGGTGTTGCCCCGTTCATGGTGATTTCACTGACCACCACGCGGCTCATATCATATCCGGAAGGAATCGACAGTGTTACTTCCACAGCCTCCTCCGGCTGCACAGGCGTTCCGGTCACCGGATCAATGAACGCAACCGTATAGACCGAGAACTGATCCGAAGACAGAGCAAGGAACTGACTCAGCAGTTCGTACTCTTCTCCGCTCTCCATGGGAAGCACAACTGTAACAGGTCCGGTCGGGATCTCCGTTCCGCCTCCGGGCGGAAGCTCTCCATCCCAACCTGGCGGAAGTTCTCCATCCCAGTCCGGTGGAAGCTCTCCATCCCCGTCATCCGATGGCTGTTCACCCTCTGCCGGCGTCTGCTGCTCCGTTCCATCACTGCCTTCCGTCTGTCCGGTACTTCCTTCCGTATTATTATCCGTATTATTATCTGTATTACTGCTTTCTGCTGTCTCACTGCAGCTCTCGCTCTGCCCGGTCTGAAGCGCATCATCTCCCATCTGTTCCGCTTCTTCTTTTACAGCACTCTCTGTTGCTGTAGTACCTTCTGACTGGTTCTGTTGGCTGCCGCCATTTTCTCCTGCATTGACTGACCGCTCTTCCTGCGCCGCCTGGCTCTCTCTGCTCTCCTGGCTTTCCTGCGCCAGCGCCGTCCCCGGACACGCAGCGATCAGCATCGCGCTCAGAGCCGCAGCCGAAAATCGTGTAAACCATATACTCCGTCTCTTCAAAATCGTTCCCTCCATCCTGCGATTCTCCCCCGAAAACCGCGGCATTTTTTCTCTTCTTTCAGTATAACTTTTGCCCCCGGAAGTGTCAATTCTCAGCCTGTATTTCTCCCATCTCCACAGCCTGCATTTTCCCTGCTTTCTCTTTCCTTTTCCCGCGCCTCCTCCTTCCCTTTTCCGCTTCTTTTTTCAGCCGTATTATGGTATACTGTTGAAGTAACGGGCAGCCGCAAAAAGGCTGCGAATCCGAAAATATGTATAAAGGAAGGTGCTGAATTATGTGGGCTTATAACGAAACTTTTTATCAGATATATCCCATCGGCTTCTGCGGGGCTCCGGTACACAATGACGGCGTACCTGCCCACCGCATTCTCAAAATCGGCAAATGGGCCGGTTACCTCGAGGAACTTGGTATCGGTTCAATTATCCTGAATCCGATCTTCGAGTCCGACAATCACGGATATGACACACGGGATTTCACGAAAATCGACTGCCGCCTCGGAACGAACGAAGATTTCAGGGAAGTCTGCGAGACGCTCCACAAACACAATGTAAAAATCATGCTCGACGGCGTATTCAACCACGTAGGAAGAGGCTTCTGGGCTTTTAAAGATGTCCAGGAGAAAAAATGGGATTCTCCGTACAAAGACTGGTTCTGCATTAATTTTGACGGAAACAGCGGTTACAATGACGGATTCTGGTACGAGGGCTGGGAAGGGCATTATGAGCTGGTCAAGCTCAACCTTCAGAATCCGGCGGTTGTCGATTATCTCCTTGACTGTGTGAAAATGTGGATTGAAGAATTCGGAATCGACGGACTCAGGCTTGATGTGGCATACAGCCTGGACCATAATTTCATGCGCCGGCTCAGACAGTACTGCGAGGAGATCAAACCGGGATTCGCCCTGATCGGCGAAGTTCTTTTCGGAGATTACAACCTGATCGTAAACGATGAAATGCTCCACAGCTGTACAAACTACGAATGTTACAAGGGAATCTATTCCAGTTTCAACAGCATGAACATGTTCGAGATCGCACACTCACTGAACCGCCAGTTCGGCCCGGAGCAGTGGTGCATTTACAGAGGAAAGCATCTTATGACTTTCGTGGACAATCACGATGTCTCAAGACTTGCCACAATTCTGACAAATAAGGAACACCTTCCTCTGGCATACGGTCTTCTCTTCGGAATGCCGGGAATTCCCTGCATCTATTATGGAAGTGAATGGGGAGAAGAAGGCGCGAAAGCTCCGGACAATGATTATGCGCTCCGCCCGTGCTTCGAGGAGCCAAAACCAAATAGCCTGACAGCATTTATCAAGGCATTGATCAGTCTGCGCAGGGAGAGCGATGCGCTCTGCAACGGCTCTTACCGGAACGTAGTACTCACAAACCATCAGCTTGTCTTTGAACGGAAGACAGACGGCGAAAGAGTTCTCGTTGCAATTAATGCGTCCGACTCAGAATACACTGCCGGGAATCACGAGCTAAACGGTACATTTGCCAGAGTGCTGACATACCCGGGAGAATTCAAAGCACTGGAAGCATTTGGCAACGAAGGCTCTGCCGATGCGGAGACTTCCCGCAAAGCAGATGAGAATGCAGCGGCTGACACAATAACACTGAACGGTCAGATCACACTTCCGCCCTACAGTGTTCAGTTCCTGAAGCAGATATAATTTTACGCCAACCTAATATGTTAAACAAAACACCGGCATAAGCAAGACAGATACTCAGATTATCCGCCCCTTATGCCGGTGTTTTCAACTTTCGCTTTTTAATTCTCATTTTTCTGATTTTCTGTTTTCTGCTCTCCGCAGATTGCATCCGCAATGATCTGCTGCCCCGTCTGATCCGGATGAAGCCCGTCCTTCTGGACATGCTCATGGACGTCTGAATGAAACAGATCCACAACCTGGCAGTCGTATTCTTCCGCGTATTTTTCTATGATCTCATTCATGGTGAGTATCACATTCTCCACACCGCGCGCCATGGTCTCCGGTATCTTCATATCAGCGACCGGATTATAAATATTGGTCACCACAATCCATGCGTCTTCTTTTTTCAGATTTCTGATCCGCTCCATCATCTCGATCCAGTTTGCTTCAAACGACTGGTAATCCCAGTTTTCCAGCGCTTCTATAATACTGAGCACGAGCAGCGGATTGCTCTCCGCCGATTCTTTCAGAACCCGCAAAGCTTCATCCGCGCTTTTGAACTTTGTGTCCGTATCAAGAATCTCCTGTACAACACTTTTGCATTCATTGAGCAGATCATTAGAACCGACTGTAATAAAAATAACATCAGAACGCGCCACACTCCCGCAGACAGTCTCATCTGTCAGGATCTTCTTATTCATCCCCGCTGTGGCGAGCCCGTTCTTCGCATAGCTGGCAATCTCATACTGGAATCCCGCTTCCTCCGCCATCTGCCGCATGGCAATATCGCTGTACGGCTCGATGATCACATCCTCATCACCGGAATATCCTTTTGCTATACTGTCTCCGAGAACCGTGACATACACATCCTGCTTTCCCTCCAGAACGGTTACGGCTCTTACGTTCCCGGTATTTCCGGTCTCTTCCGCCTGAACTGTTTCTTCCTCCGGCACTTCATCCGGCACCATCACATAAGTCAGCACCGCACTTACCGCAAGCGCTCCTGTCAGCAGGAAAACCACCATCGTCTGCATCAGTCTTCTGATCATCTGACCACTTCCTTCACACTTATAATTCCCATGATGTATGGCTGCCATGCTCGTTTTTCGCAACATTCAGTTTCCAGTCAATCTGTTCTTTTAATTCATTTACATGGGAAATAATTCCCACAAGCCCCTTCTCTCCTGCAAGTTCTTTCAATATCTGAATCGCGCGGTCCCTGGACGCGTCATCCAGCGAGCCGAATCCCTCGTCCACAAACATGGTTTCCAGGCTGACCGCTCCGGCTGTATTCTGTATAATATCCGCCAGTCCCAGAGCCATGGACAACGCCGCCATAAAGGATTCCCCGCCGGACAGAGATTTCACATCGCGTACGGAATCTGTCACCAGATCGTACACGTCAAGATCCAGTCCCGCCTGTCCCTGGCTGCTCAGATCCCGGATGTCCCTGCACTGAAGGATAAATTCATTCGAAGTCATCCGCGCAAGGCGCCGGTTTGCCGCCTGGATAATCCTGCGGAAATAGGTCCGCTGCACATAAGTCTCAAAATCAAGCTTCACATTTCCGCTTAAAGTTCCGTTTGCAGTCCGGCTTAAATTGGCGATCATCTCGTACCGGCCGCGCAGCTGCTCCTGGGAGGCGAAATATTTCTTCAAACCTGCGTATGCATTTTTGTTATTCAGATTCCTGCCGTGCTCTTCCATCAGCATTTCCCTGATCTCTCTGAGTTTTCGGTTCCATTCTTCCAGATGTTCCCGATCCTGTGAGGGATCCTCGCGCATCCGCCCTTCTGTCTGCCGCCGCAGAGTTTCCGCCTTGGCCTGCTGTTCCAGAAGCTGATTCTCGTACGCTTTCACCTTACGTTCTTTCTGCTGCCAGTCCTCGATCCACTGCTTGGCGTCGCGGTACTCATCCTGATCCTTAAACTCCTGCTTTCTGATCTCGGCACGGAACTCCTCCTGCTCCTCTTCAAAACGCGAGGTGAGCTGTTCCGCCTGCTTTTTCAGACTCTCCAGCTGACCGCTCCGGCGCCGGTTCTCTTCCGCGCTTTTCCTGTACTGCTCCTGCAGATCCTTCACCTGCTCCCGGGCGCTTTGAAGTTCTTTTTCCCGCCCGGCAAGCAGTTCCGTTGCTTTCCGCTCTGCTTCCTCATCCGCCTGCTGCCCAAGCGCAGCCCGCTCGGTCTCAAGGCGGACCCGCACATTCTGAAATGCCTCCTGCGCCTGTCCACGCTCCCGTTCTCTGGCGTCGCGCAGCTCTTTCGCCCGCTCTACTGCTTCCTGATCCGGAGCATCGCCGGACAGATTTGCCTTGTCCGGATGATGCAGGGATCCACACACCGGGCAGGGCTGCCCTTCTGCCAGATCTCTTGCCAGAAGCCCCGCCTGCTCCCGGAAGAAGCAGCGGTATTTCTCTTCATAATCCTCCGCCGCCATCCTGCACGCCTCCATACAGCGCTTCATCTCTTCCGTGCGTTTTTCCATCTCCTGTTCCAGCCTGCGCACAACTGCGTAACGGGGCAGAAGCTCACGAAGCTTTACGATCTGCTCCTGGAGTGCCGGCTCTTCCTGTGCCAGTTTCTCCTCCGCTTTTCGCACTTCGTTTCGCAGCCGTTCCTCATCTGCATCGTGCTCCTTCTTCCAGTTCAGAAGCTCCTCTGTCTCCCGGGCGGCGGCTTCCAGTTCTTTCTTCGTACGGATCGCCTGGACCTCCAGGCTTCTGGCGCGCTCCGCCCGCTCGCCTTTTGCCGCCTGCGCCTTTAATTCCCCGTACAGTTCCTTCTGCTCGTCCAGTTTCCGGCACTCTTTCTCCGCCTGGTCCAACAGATCGAAGATACGGTTTGTCTCCTCCTTTTTCCGAAGGAGCGCCTGCGTCTCATCCGCTTTTTTCTGAAGTTCTTCCTCTTCAAGACGGAGCTGCTTCTCTTTCTCCTTCCCCTCGGACAGAATCTCTTTTGCCGCCTCCGTCACTTCTTCAGCAGGCGGCATCTCCAGCTCCAGAAGGGCTTTCCACCGCTCTGACTGAGCCTGAACCCGCTCCATCTCCCGGCGGATGTCCGCCTCGTTTTCTTTCAGGCTGATATAAAGCTCCTTCCCCTGATCCTTCAGCTTCTCCTGCATCCGCCAGTAGATCTGCGTCTGAAAGATCCGGGAAAATATTTTCTTTCTGTCTCTGGACTCCGCATGGAGAAGTTTCAGGAAATCACCCTGGGCGATCATGGCAATCTGCGTAAACTGCCCGGCATCCAGCCCGATGATCTCCTCGATTTTCTGATCAACCTCTTTTTTCTTCCCCTGAAACTCCTTCCCGTCAGGGAGCAGCAGGCTGACCTTTGCCGTCTCTTTGACCAGACGGATGCTTCCGTCTGCTTTCTTCCGCTTCCCGACCCGCATATATTCCGGGTTCCGCTTCACGGTATATTCTTCCCCCCGGTAGGAGAACACGTATTCCACAAAGGTGTCCGTATCTTCCGCAGCATACTGGCTGCGCATCATATTGCCGTCCCGCCTGCCGCCGCTGGTTTTATCATAAAGAGCATAGGTGATGGCGTCGAATATGGTCGTCTTTCCCGCCCCTGTATCGCCGGTAATCAGGAAGAGCCCGCCCCGGACTTTTGTAAAATCAATCACTTCCACGCCGGAATACGATCCGAACGCGGACATGGTAAGCCTGATCGGCCTCATCACGCCTCCCCCTTTACATCGTCAAATACTTTCTGCAGAACATCCTGCTCTTCCCCGGACAGTTCCCTCCCCTGCATCTCCCGGTAGAAGTCCGCAAACGCGGACAGAGGATCCTCGATCCGGATCTCCTCATCGGAAAACTCCAGTTTCCGCCTTGTCCGCTCGTTGTCCATACGTATCTCCAGAATATGGCTGTACACTTTCTCGAGCTGCTCCTTGGGCTTGTACGGATCAATCTCATCGGTCAGGGTAATGCTCACATAATCGTTCTTCTGATCCGATCTGGCACTGCCGATCACCTCTTCCAGTGTCCCGCGGATCCTCCGCACATCCCGAAGCGGATGAAGAGGCAGTTTTTTCAGCACGGGCTGTGTTCCCTTTTCTCCCAGTTCTACCACGTGAAGGGTTTTCTCCTGATTCGATTCGCTGACAGAATATTTCAGCAGCGTGCCGCAGTAGCGGATCTGTTCTTCCCCCACCTTCTGCGCCCCGTGCAGATGTCCGAGCGCCACATAGTCAAATCCTCTCAGAACGGAGATATCCACATTATCGATCCCGCCCACGCTCAGCACTTCCGAATCGCACGTCTCCGGACTGACCTCCAGTCCTGTGCGGCTGTCCCGCCCTGTGTAAAACTGATGAGAGAGAAGGACATTTCTCTGTGTAAAATCAATCTCTTCCCGGTCAAGCACCGCCTTTACGGCCGCCGTATAGTTCTCCGGCAGTTCTCCGCCGCAGAGTCCCCGCACATACCCTGGTTTCAGGAAGGGGAGCAGGTAGAAGTTCACTTCTCCGTACGCATCCTGCAGCGTTACTTTCCGCAGATGGTCCTCTTCTGTCTCCGGCGCTTTGCCGGAAATATAGATCTGATGGGAGCCAAGCAGTCTGCTGGCGTAATCCAGCCGCTGCGCTGAATCGTGGTTCCCCGCTATGATAAGAACAGGAATCGCCGGACGCACAGCTGACAGCCGGGTCAGAAAATCATCAAACAGACTGACCGCCTCGCCCGATGGCACGGATTTGTCATAAATATCACCTGCTATGAGCACCGCATCCGGGTGAAGCTCCTCCGCACGGGCGATCACCTCAGAAAGAATGTGTTCCTGATCCTCCCTCAGATTATAGTGATGCAGCTGCTTTCCGATATGCAGATCTGAAAGATGAAAAAAAATCATAAGCAGTCCTCCGTTACAGTTTCACCATAGTCGGCTCATGCTCCATGGCAGGGATAATCTTCTCTGTCAGATCTTCCATCCGGAATTTCAGGCTTGATGTGTTGATGCATGGATGACACGCGAAATATTCATCTTTCAGTACATCCTCATCGATGAGAAGGCGTACCTTCTTCTCCTTATCATTCATCAGTCCGAGAACACTCACTGATCCCGGTGTGATATCCAGATATTTTTCCATATATTCCGGCTTTGCAAACGACAGCCGGGCGGAACCGATCTGCGCGGACAGATACTTTGTCTTAAAGGGCTTGTCCCCCGGAATCAGCAGGAGGTAAAAGTCTGTCTCCTGCCGGTTGCAGAGAAACAGGTTCTTGCAGATCATGGATTCCAGAGTCCTGTCAATCTCCTCGCACGCCTCCATTGTCATTGCCGCCTCGTGGTCGACGCGCTGGTACTTCACACCGAGCGCATCAAGGAAATCATAGGTCCGGATTTCCTTTTCCAGTCGTCCTTCCGTATTTTCCGGTCTTCCGTCAACTAACTGCATTGTTCTTTTTCTCCTTCTATTTTTATCAGGTAAACCAGCCGGCCCGCAGCCGAACTGCTGCTATATCTTCAGGCTGCGATAGCGGTTAAAGCACGCGAATATCTCCTGGCGTCTCGGCATCGCCGTGCACGAGATCGAGGAAGTGCTCTCACAGAGCGCGGAAAGCGAACCTTCTTTTATCACCTGCTCCAGTTCATCCACAACCTGCCGCAGATCTTTTCTTCCGTCCAGAATATGTTTCTGAGCATACCGGACACAGTACCCGAGAGCAGTCACCTGCTCACTGTCCGTGATCTGCTCCACATAGCGCAGGTCAATGGTTTCTTTATTTATCATTACGGCTTCTCTGCCCATTGTCTTCATCTTGATCCGGTCATTTCCCTTAAATGCGGAAGATGGTTTCGGACAGCGTCTGAAATCCGGCTTCTCCGCCGGAGCATCAGGTCCGGTAATCATCGGGTAACTCTCCGCTTCCTTCTTCGCATAGCCAGTGATATCCTTCGGGATATAACGGTCCATCTGGATAATCGTATCCGCGATATGGAAATAAGCACCCGAACTTCCTGCCACGATCACTGTGGAGATTCCATAATCATCGTACAGCTCCCGGATCCGCTCGATAAATGGCGTGATGGGCTCCATATCCCGGTGAATCACCCGCTGCATCAGCTCATCCCGGATCATGAAGTTCGTTGCGCTCGTATCTTCATCAATCAGCATAAGGGAAGAGCCCGCCTCAATGCTCTCAACTACATTTGCGGCCTGAGATGTGCTTCCGCTTGCGTCCTCCGTGCGGAATCCCACGGTGTCTTTTCCGTTGGGAAGATCGTTAATAAACATGGAAATATCCGTCTTCTGGATGCTCCTTCCATCCTCTGCCCGGATCTTCATCGCCGTGTCATCCGTAATCACATACTCTCTGCCGTCCCCGGCGATGTGATTGTAAACGCCCAGCTCCAGGGCTTTGAGAAGGGTGGATTTTCCATGATATCCTCCGCCAACAATCAGGGTGATCCCTTTCCGGATTCCCATTCCCTTGATGGGTCCTTTATGAGGCAGCTCCAGAGTTACCTCAAGCTCTGCCGGAGACTGGAAGCTCACACCGCCTTTCATAGGTCTCGGAGAGATCCCGGATTCCCTGGGCAGAATACTGCCGTTGGCAACAAATGCGCACAGCCCCATTTCAGGAAGCCGCTGGCGGATATAGTGCTGATCCTCCGCGAGGTCAACGATCCGGTGCAGCCGCTTCGCGTCCATATTCTTATAGAAGAGAGCCTGTTTCACACACTCCGGCACGAAGTCGAAGAGGATCTTCTCCAGCTCCCGCGCATTGATCGTCCTTCCATTCGCCGGGAATCCGATCTCCATGCGCATCACCACATCCCCGCTCTTCGGATCAATCCTGCATGCCGTTCGCTCAAGCACCTCCTGGGTGCACCTGCTCACAGAGATCAGCCCGCTCTTTCCCGAACCTTTTGCCTTGAAGGCGAACTGATCCGCACGCCGCCCGAACTGCCTCGTCAGTTCATCCTGAAGCGCGATCCGCTGGTGGTCTTCCCGGTACAGTTCCGCCGGGAATCCGGCGTTTCTGCCGCTCACGTGCACGCTCACCTTTGACGGTGACGCGAAAGGATCCCCCTGCACATGTTCAATAGACAGCATATATCCCGGAAACTGATATGTCCCTTTTGTATCCTTATAAGCAGGATATCCCCTGTGGTCAATCCTCTTTAATAAACTTCTGAGTTCTGCCGATGTCTGCATATTAACGTCTCCCTTCTTCCTGCCGCACAGGCATATTTCACCTGGTTTGCCCTTATAAAATCCAAACTCATACCTGACTCACATCTTAGTACATGACGCCGGTGAAATCAATATTGTTTTCTTATATTTTCACGCTGTCTGCCCGTATGTTTCCGCCCGCGCGGCCGAACCATATTCTCCCGAAATGCAATTCGCGCGGTTCCGCTGTTCCCCGTCTAAGAGAGAACCTGCAAAACCGCGCGAATCCTTCCGCGTTCTACACCAGGAAATTTGCATCTGTTATTTCTGATATTTCGCCGTCTCAGCGTACACCTGCCTGCCTTCGGAATACACCCCCGGACGACGCAGCTGCCCCATTCCGGTTACAGCTTCTCTTGAGCCGTCCACTGCCGGATCTGCATATTTCACATACCATTTCTGCAGCCGTTCGAAAAGCCCGCATCGAATCTCTTCATATTCCGGACGCCCGATCAGATTCTCCTTCTCTTCCGGATCTTCTGAAAGGTGGTAAAGTTCATCCGGTCCGTACGGATAACGATGGATATACTTCCATTCACGGTTTCGGATCATTCTGCTTGATCCGTACTCATCCAGAATCACAACATGATTATCCGTATCTGACGCGCCAGTCAGAACAGGCGCAAAACTTCTGCCCGGCAGTCCTTCCGGAAGTTCCCCGTCAAGCTCCAGCAGATCTTTCAAAGTCTGAATAATATCGTAATGACTGCACATGCTCTCAGTCACCCGCTCTTCAGGAATCACGCCCCTCCAGCGGGCGATAAACGGAACTTTGACAGCCGTGTCAAAGAGGTTAAACGGAAACGTTCCGTTGCCTTTCCCCCAAATCCCGTGATGTCCCATATTCATACCATTGTCCGCGGTAAAAATCACCAGTGTATCATCCGCGATTTCCAGTTCTTCCAGACGGTCAAGAAGCTTTCCTACCCCCGCATCCATCGCTGTAATCGCAGCGTAATACCCCCTCAGGAGGCGTTTTCTCTCCTCTCCGATTCCTCCCGGAGCCGTAGGGATCCTGTTTGGATGGAGCGGTTCATCCGGGGTCGCCGTACACTGGCAGTCGCGGTACATATCCACATACTCCGCCGGATGCTGATCCGCATCCCACGGATCGTGCGGCGCCGTATAGTGTACGCTTATATAAAACGGCTGTGAGGACTCCTTATACCTGTCTGCATATTTATCAATGTCTTCCAGCGCATGCTGTGTTATTAAATCCGTAATATAACGATTCTCTATCCTGAGCTCACCGTTCTCGATCACATCCGGCTCCATATAAAGACAGCCGCCTCTGCCAATCGTGAACCAGTCCGTGAATCCGTGCTGCGGGTTCATACTGTCGCCAAGATGCCATTTGCCGGAAAGGGCGCAGCAGTATCCGTTGTCAGCAAGCAGATCCGTATAGGCAGTCATGCCGTCCAGGTAGCGGACGGGTCTGTCTTCATTCGCGAAATACGGATGGTCTTTATATTCTCCAAGCGCACTCCTGTCAAGACTTCCGCAGCGGATCCAGTCATGGACGCCGTGGCTGGATGGTATGCGCCCCGTTAATATGGATGCCCTTGCCGGACTGCATACCGGGGACGCACAGAAGAAATTATCAAATCTCGTCCCCTGTTTTGCCAGCCGGTCCAGATTCGGCGTATAAATATCTGTATTCCCGGCGCAGCGCATTGCCCACGCCCCCTGATCATCGGTCAGGACGAATAATATATTCGGTCGTTTCATTTCCTAACTCCTCTCAAAAAAGCCGGCACGCCGTCTGGCAGTGCCGGTTATAAATCATCTACTTGGATGCCTGAAACTCTTCAACCTGAGTTGTCACTTCATCGATCAGATCCTGCGCCCCGTTTGCCTCCAGATCTTTCAGGAATGCCGGGATGTATTCTTCAGGATCTACAGATCCTGTCTCAAGAGACGGTCCATACTCCGCGATTACGTTGGTCAGGGCTGCAACCTGTGTCTCTACCGGTGTCATATCAAAGGAGAAACCATTGTTCTGTGAGATAACAGCTGCGTCATTGTACTCCTGGAACAGTTCTTCGATGTTGTCCGGATAACTGATATCCCATTTCTGGTTGAACGGTGTACCGAACTGCCATCCGTATGTATAGTCGTATCCGTTGTCTGCCGGATCAAGAGTTCCGCCCATCGTTCTGTCAACCTGGTCTTCACCGACTGTTGTATAGTGCTCGCCTTCGATACCGTGACGGATCAGTGTTCCAACATACTCGTCTGTATTCAGAAGGTTGATGAACTCAAGAGCTTTCTCCGGATGCTCGCTTGCGGAAGAAATCGCAAGGATACCGCCGCTGAGTACGCTTGTTGTCTCAAACAACGGATCCATCAGTGATATGAAGCCCACTCCGTGTCCGCTTGAATTTGTCATCATTTCTACATTACCCGGTGCATTTTTAATGAAGTAGGAGAACAGCTTGCCGTTGTTGAAGTCATTGTCACGGTTTGCTGTATCGCTGTCATAGTTAACCGGATCGCCGCCAAGGTATCCTGCTTTATTCCATGAATAAACTGTCTTGCAGTAGTTCATGTACTCTTCGCTCGCGTACTGGTTAAATACAGTCTCTCCTGCCATGTCTTTGAAGTTATCATACTCCGGTACTGCCGCAACTGCCGGGAGTGTGGAGTTTCCTGTAAGAGACTCATACGGAGCTGCCATCGGCCATGCGTTTACAAGTCCGGATACCCCGATCACGTCCTGTCCTGCTGCCTTTGATTTCTCGGCAACTGTCTCAAGAACTTTCGTGTAATCTTCAAGTGTAGAAACCTGGCTCATATCGATGCCGTATTCAGCCGCGAGATCGCTGTTGTAAACGATTCCGCCCTGCCATCCCATTTCTTTATAGGAAGGAACACCGTAAATCTGTCCGTCAACTTTTACTGTATCCCAGACTTCCTGAGGGATAAAATCATAAGTTTCTTTCGCATATTCCGGAAGAAGTTCCGTAATATCCATATATGCGTCTTTGCCTACGAACTGAAGATAATCTGTCGTCCAGTTTGCTGTAAAGCAGATGTCGAAATACTCGCCCGCGTTGATGAGATTCGGCATTTTCTCTTTGTAGTCCGGATTCGCGATTACATTATAATCGATCTCCACGCCGATCTTGTCGCGTGTGTACTCGTTAAGTTTTTCAATCACCTTGTCCGTATCTGCCGCCACCGGGTTGATGGACATATACCATTTCAACGTTGTGATACCATCCTCGTCGCTGCCGCCGTTGTCTGATCCGCCTTTCTTTCCGCATCCTGCCAGCAGGCCTACTGTCATGGCTGCTGCAAGTCCGATGCTGAGCAATCTCTTTGTTCTCCGTTTCATAAATTTTCCTCCTCTTATAATTATTTGCCAAAACGCTTCTGCGTTCGGAATACGTATTATATCAGCCTTTCACTCCGCCGACTGTAAGTCCTTTTACGAAATATTTCTGGAAGTATGGATACGCCAGAAGGATTGGCAGGACTACCAGTACGGTAAGAGCCATACGGCCACTGTCTGTCGGCGCATTTGCTGCCATCTCTGCATATTCCAGAGCATTTGCCGAAGACTGTTTCATAAATTCCAGACTGTTCTGCATACTCCACAGCAGTGTCTGTACAGGATATTTTTCCTGATCCACGATGTAGAGCATTCCCAGGAACCAGTCGTTCCAGTATGCGATCATCGTAAACATACCGATCGTCGCGATACCCGGTTTGGAAAGCGGAAGCACAATCCTGAAAAAGGTCTTGAATTCACTGGCTCCGTCCACTCTCGCGGCTTCTATCAGCTCAACCGGTATACTCTTGTAGAACGTCCTGAGCACCACGATGTAAAATGCGTTGAACGACATCGGGAAGATCAGCGCCCACACGCTGTTGCCAAGGCCGAGCAGCTGTGTATTCACCATATATGTCGCAACGATACCTCCGTTAAACAGCATCGTAAAGAGCATCAGGAGCGTAAACAGTCTGTTGTATGCGTAATCTCTGCGGCTGAGTACATACGCGAAGCTTGCGCTGATTGCCAGACTGAACAAGGTTCCGACTACAGTTACAAAAATTGTGATTCCATAAGAACGGATAAGCTGATCTCCCAGTTTAAAGAAGAACTCATATGCTGCAAGGCTCCACTCTGACGGAAAAAAGCTGTACCCGTTTTCAAAGATACTCTGCTCACTGCTGAAAGATACGATCACTACAAGCAGGAGTGGAAGCACGCAGACAAGAGTCCATATGGCAAACCAGATGTTCAGCACAATATCGGCTTTTTTCGATATCCGGTTTATTGTCAGCTCAGGAACTCCTTCATCCTTGTTCTTTTTAAATAAACGTTTCATCCATAACTCCTCCTGTCAGAATAATGCGCTGTCCGGATCCATCTTCCGTACGACAAGGTTGGTTCCCACTACAAGGACAAAGCCCACAATCGACTGGTAAAGACTGGCTGCAGATGCCATGCCGACATTGCCGGTTTCTTTCAGCGCCCTGTATACATATGTATCAATAACCTGTGTCACGTCATACAGCGGTCCTGAATCTCTCGGAAGCTGGAAGAACAGACCGAAATCAGCGTAGAAAATTCTTCCGATTGCCAGGATTGTCAGGACGATCATCATCGGCTTCAGACACGGCAGTGTAATATTTTTAATCTGCTGCCATTTTGTCGCTCCGTCGATAACCGCTGCTTCATAGTAATCGTTCGGTATGCCTGTGAGAGAACTCAGGTACATAACCGTCGAGTATCCGATCGTCTTCCACAGCTGGAAAAACGTCAGGATGAAAGGCCATTTCCCGGGATCAGAATACCAGTCTACCCCGGCGAATCCAAAATAGTCAAGCAGATGGTTAAACAGACCGTCATCCACGCTGAACATGGAAAACGCCATAAACGAAACAACAACCCATGAAAGGAAGTAAGGCGCCATAAAGATCGTCTGATAGATCTTTGCCCTGCGTTTCTTCAGAAGTTCGTTCAGGCCGATTGCCATAGCCACTGCCATCACAAGATCCAGCAGGATAAACAGACCATTATAAAGCAGTGTGTTTCTCGTAATGATCCAGGCATCTGTTGTCTTGAACAGAAATTCAAAATTTTTGAAGCCGATCCACTCACTTCCAAAAATGCCGTCTCTTACACTGAATCGCTTAAATGCGAGAAGCAGTCCCGACATGGGAAGGTAGCGGAACAGAATCATTACAATCAGCCCCGGCGCCGCCATAATAGTCAGTGGAAGATTTTTTTTGAATACATACCAGAAACCTTTTTTCTTTTTTTTCACGACAGCCGGGTTTGCAGTTGAAGTTTTCATAACATCCCCCTTTTCTTTCCGTGTTTTCTGCATAAAGTTTATCATTCCCGTTCCCGCTTCAACAACGGCACAATTTTTATATGAGGTGTATCTTTTTTATCTGATACTATATGCCCAAAAAAATCCGCCTCAATTATAATTTTTAGGAAAGAATTCACAAATCCGCCGCCTGTATGCTATAATACCCGATGATTATTGCAGATAGCGAACAAATGAGGAGGAGAAAATTTATGATTAAAATACTGCTTGTGGATGACGACTACCTCGCTCTTGAGGGTCTGTGCCAGATGCTGCACTGGGATGATTTCAACGGAGAACTGTCAGGCTGTGCCACTGACGGAATAGAGGCCATCTCCATGATCGAGGACAATCCTCCTGACGTAGTTGTGGCGGATATCAAAATGCCGCGCATGAACGGAATAGAACTTTCCCGCTATCTGTATGAGAACCATCGCGGCACCCGCATTATCCTTCTGAGCGGCCACAGTGAATTTGAATACGCGCAGAAAGCGCTGCAGTACCGTGTCACCGACTACATTCTCAAGCCCGTGACCCGGCAGAAGATAAAAGAGCTGGAAACGCTTCTGATGAAAATCGACAGAGACCTTGCCGCGAAGAAACAGATCCGGCGTCTGGCCGGAAGCGAGGCGCTGAAAGACCGTCTGCTCTCCCTGCTGCGCCGCGGAGACGAAAAAACTGTCTATGATTTCCTGCACGACGGAGTTCTTGCGGAAGCGCTTCTCCACGACACTGCCGGAACACTCGGTTCAACGCTTCTCAACTATACCTTTGCATATCAGAGTGAAATAGGGAAAGACAAATCTGATCTCGAGGAATTGAAGAAAAAGAGCATGGATGAATACTGGCGGATGTCCTCGCCCCCGGAACGGGTTTCTTATCTCTATTCCCGCTGCCGGGAACTGATGTCATATGCGAGAAACAGGAAAAGCGAATATGAACAGCCGATTGTAGCGCACTGTATCCAGGTGATCCAGAATTCTTTCTCTGATCCCGGGTTTAACATCTCCCAGCTCGCAGACCGCGCCAACCTGTCTCTTCCCTACCTGAGCACGGTTTTTAAGCAGGCAATGGGACAGACGATCAGCAGCTATCTTTCCCGCCAGCGTCTGCTCCGGGCCCAGGAACTGCTGCGGGATATCTCGATTCCCATTAAAGATGTGTGCGCGCAGTCGGGATATGAAGATCCGCATTATTTTGCAAGATCCTTTAAAAAACAAACCGGAATGACCCCCAGTGAATACCGTAATCTTCACAGTTCCAGGGATCTTCACCCGGAACAGGCGGACAAGGAGGCAAACCCATGAGCATCACCAAGCGCAGCTTCATGATCATATGTCTGATCATATCCTGCATACTGATCACATTGAACCTGGTCACCTACGCGCTCTTTCAGTATTCCATTACCGAACAGATCCTGACTTCCTATGACACTCTGGTAGACGCCAACAATTCCCTGTGCCGGCTTTTCACACAGGAGCTGGACCAGCTTACCTATATGTACACGACCGACGAAGAGCTTGGCAGCCTGCTCTCCATGCCTGTAGGAAATGACAGGCTGGAAGACCTCCAGACAAAATCTGATCTGAACAGCCAGATGGCATACACGCTGAATTCCCAGAGTGCGCTGTCTGACAAAGGGTTTTCTTCCGTCCTTTATGTTAATCCGGAACTTCCGGTAAGCACGCTTTTCAGGTCTGATACAACAGTCCGGGGCGTCAGCCGGCTTTTCAGCGCAGAGACTGTTCTCAGCAAAGACTGGTATACACATGCATTGGATCAGGTCGCGCGTCATTACATTTTCGCGGACGAAAAGGAGGGGCGGCTCTGCTTTGCCAAAAAGCTCCAGAACAGCCACTATTCCGGGCCTCGCCTGGAAGACGGAGTCGGCGTACTTCTCTGCAGTGTGCCGGCAAGCCGCATCCCCCAGATTTTTTCTTTTCATCCTCTTACCGAAAACAGCGGATTTGCGCTTTTCAGCCGCGATGGAGCTCTTCTGTACCAGTCGGACGCGCTGCCGGACCTGTCTGATGCAGCTGAACAGTTTCTGGACGATACTTCCCATCAGAAACTGAACCTGAACGGCAGTTCCTATATATACAGCTCCGCGGAACTTGACTGGGGACTCCACCTTCTCTTTCTCACGCCTTACAGCGATATCACAGAACAGCTTCAGGCGATGATGCTTCCATATCTGCTCTGTTCATTTGTCTTCCTGATGATCGGCGCACTGTCCTCTCTCCTGCTCTCCAGAGGCATTACCCTTCCGGTCGTACAGCTGACACGGAAGATTGAAAGCATCGAAGATACAAGAGACGTAGATCTGTCTGCGTTCTCAGGTTCGGGACCTCCGGAAATCAGAAGGCTGAACAGCAGCTTCAGCGATCTGATCCGCCGTGTCAACCGGCTGACCGAACAGATCCAGCAGGCGGCGGAGCAAAGAAGAATCAGTGAACTGCGGGCACTTCAGGCACAGATGAATCCGCACTTTGTATTAAACGCAATGAACACCGTAAACTACATGGCACTGATGCGCGAAGCGGATGATATCGCCGCTACGGTTGATTCCATCGCCAACCTGATGCGTTACAGCATCACAGAGCCGGACCAGCTTGTCAGCATTCACACAGAGGTGGAAAATATACGGGAATATATCTCGATCTACACGCTGCGTTTCCGCCAGCAGATCCATCTGGAAATCTCGGCGGACCGCCCGGACACAGAGATCTTTATCCCCAAATTTACCCTTCAGCCGCTCGTGGAGAATTCGATCCGCCACGGCATCACGCGCCAGGACGCAGGCATTACCGTCTTTCTGCGCGCGTGGGAAGAAGCGGACAGGCTCTGCGTCCGGGTAACCGATACCGGCAGGGGCGCAGATCCCGACAAACTCAACGCATACCTCAGATATGAAGATGTGGATCTGAACGTTTCCCATGGATTCGGCATACGCAATGTCAACGAGCGGATCCGCCTGCATTTCGGAGGCGACAGCGGACTTACATTCTCTATAGATGAAAACGGACGCCTGGCCGCTACGCTTACAATATGCCGGGATAAAAAAAGTACACCTGATCAAAAGATTTAACTCTTTCCAAGACTATAGCCGGGAGGTATATTAGAAACAACCACCCGGCTTTTTTTGTCCGGATAAGAAAAGGAGCAGAATAATTATGGCAAAGACACTTATTGTCAACGGTATACATAACTATACCGCACCAGAAGAATACATTCCCCCGAAATCAGAGGCTGTAAAGAGGCATCTGGAATGGTTTATGGATCAGAAACTCGGCCTGATGATGCACTGGGCGCCCGGATGCCAGCTCGGCACTTACGAGAGCTGGCCTCTCAGCGACGGGGACGGCTCATGGAGCCAGGAAGATATGACATGGGATGACATCGAGGTATGTAAACAACAGTATTGGGATGCGAACCTTACATTCAATCCCATTAAATTCAGCCCGGAAAACTGGGCCCGCATGGCTGCCGAATGTGGATTCAAATATCTGCTTTTCACAACAAAACACCATGACGGCTTCTGCATGTATGACACAAAAACAACCGATTATAAGATTACGGCAGACAACTGTCCCTTCCATACCCATAAAAACGCTGATATTGCCGGGGCGCTCTTCCGTGAATTCCGCAGACAGGGGCTGGGGATCTCAGTCTATTTTTCCAAGCCGGACTGGCACAGCGAATATTACTGGGCACCGCAGTTCGGTCCCGCCGCCGACAGAAATGTAAACTATGATATCTCAGAGAACCCGGAACTGTGGGAAAAATACGTACAGTTTACCCACAGCCAGATCCGCGAACTCTGCACCAAATACGGCAAAGTCGATGTACTCTGGCTGGACGGAGGATGGGTACGCCCTGACAATCTGGGACAGGATATCCGTCTCGGAGAGATCGCAGAAGAGATCCGCTCTTCCTCACAGCCGCACCTGATCGTCTCTGACCGGACCTGCGGCGGAGAGTATGAAAACTTCATTACACCGGAGAAAACAGTTCCCGAAAACGTACTCAGCGTTCCGTGGGAGACTTGTACAACTGTAGGACAGAAGTTTTCATTCCACTATACGGACACATTCAAAAGCGGGCACCAGCTTGTTCTTCTCCTGCTTGACGTTATAAGTAAAGGAGGCAATCTCGCGCTTAACGTCGCCCCTCAGCCGGACGGAGAACTTCCTGCCCCTGCGGTCCGCTCTCTCCGCGATCTTGGAGCCTGGCTTAAAATTTACGGGGACGGCATATATGGGACGCGCGTCTGCGCCCCTTATTTCGGAGATCACCTGTTCTATACCCAAAAAGAGAACAAAAAATATGTTTTCTGCGCATATGAAGACGCCCCTGTTCTTCCGGCACAGATCACACTTATCTCAGAAAAACCTGTAAAATCTGTCACATGTATGCGCACCGGCACTCCGGTTCTCTTCCGGCAGGAAGGGGATAAGGTTACCGTCTTCACGGACAGCCTGCCGACAGGCGGCGCATTCTACGCAGAAGGATTTTGCGCGGTTACCGGATAGACCAGATTCGGTCAGAAACCCGGACGGATTGTTTCCGGACAAAATAAAAAGACTGCCGGCTGTCTTATTTACCAAGATAGCCGGCAATCTCTTTCATCCGGGGCGCGCATTTTTCAAAAAATATCCTGTATCCGCCGCAGAAATAATTTCTGTATGCCCCTGTCTTTTCATCTCGTATCCTGTGTCTGCGGCATCCGTTCCGACAAAGCGGAAACCACTGGCACTGCCTGCACGTTTCATCATGCTTCAGGGATTCCCTCACAAATTGCTTCGCGGTCTCACTCTCAAAGAATTCCTCAATACTGTTCTCGTTATAATTTCCCAGGCAGTATTCATCCAGCGCGTAGAAATCACAGGGATACGCCCTGCCATCCGCCTCCGCCACACACTGAACACTGCAGGTTCCTCTCTGTTCACAGGCCTCCGGGGGAATTCCCGCAAGGATTCCGATATAATTCTCAAACTGACGGATATACGGCGCTCTTCCCTTTCTCCAGTCCTTTTCCCACAGCTGAAACAGTTCTGTCAGAAACGTTCCGTAAGCTTCCGGCGTCAGCGAATATTCCCTGCCGCCCGGTTCTTCTCCTGCCGGATCAAGACAGGCAATATACTGCTGATAATTCCATCCGTTTTTTTTGTATTCCCTGTATATCTCCCGGGCATGTTCCGCTGCGCTTCGTGTCACAACAGTAAGAATATTATACTCTACGCCAAATCTGTCAAACAGATCCGCGGTTTCTTTCACACGCGCGTAAGTTCCTCCTCCCGAAGCGTCATGTCTGTACCTGTCGTGGATCTCCTGCGTCCCGTCCACTGACAGACCGATCAGAAAATCATGTTCTTTAAAAAAGCGGCACCATTCTTCATCAACAGCAAACCCGTTTGTCTGAAGTGTGTTCATCACACGGATCCCTCTTCTGTTGAACCGCTCTTCAAGCCGGATCACTTCTTTGAAAAAATCCAGCCCCCGAAGCGTCGGTTCTCCTCCCTGGAAGGCAAAACATATCTCATCCCCGGCCTGCCGCATCGCTTTTTTTATCAGATTTTTCACGGTATCCACGGACATCATGCCACGGGCGCCTTCTTCACGTTTCTCCATCTCATCGCAGTAAAAGCAATAGGCACACCGCATATTGCACAGCCCGGAAGCCGGCTTGATCAGTATCGTATGAAGCCGCATTTTTCTCACCTCCGGTTCCATTATTTCACTTCCCGCGTCTTTTCGTCAAGTGGCGTTCCTCGCGCCGTGTCTTTATTTCGTTCTCGACAGCACTTTACAGCCGAAAGCTTCCATTGGGATTTTTCCGGAGTATGTTTCCCCGGTCTCCGCGTCCCTCCAGTCTCCCCGGCATTCCACACTGACCGGTTCATTCCTGAAGTTCATCACAAACACGGCTTCCCCGCTGTCTGCCAGGCCCGCGTCTGCCGGTTTCTGCCGGCAGGAAGTCCGCACGGCAGCAGTCACTCCGTACGGCAGCTTTGCTCCCAGCGCGTTTTTCATGCCGCAGGAATCGAATACATCTTCATAAAACCGTCTCAAAAATGAAAGATCTGACTCCGCCGCCAGATAATACGCCTGTCCTTCTCCGTATGATCTGCGTGTCACTGCCGGGAAACCGGCGTAAAAATCTCTTTCATACACACTGAGTACTTCCGTCCCTTCTTTCGCATGAACGATCTCGCACATTCTTACTGCAGGATACGCATTTTCCGAGTACAGGAACCGGTTCTCGAATTCTTCCGACGGCGCATCAATCTCCTCCTGGACAACTCCCAGGACATCCTCCAGCGGATGACTGCCGGTAAAACAGAGATCCGTCTCATCCGCCATTCCGCTGAAAAATGTCGTCACAAATACTCCTCCGCCTCTGACAAAGGCCCGGATTTTCTCCGCCCAGCCGCTTTTGTACATATAATTGAGCGGGGCGGACACAAGCCGGTATCCGCTCAGGTCCGCATTCATATCCACAATGTCAGCTTCAATCCCCTGCTCCCAGAAAGCACGGTAATGATCCATGACATACCCCGGATAGTTCAGATCCAGCCGCGGTCCCGTAATATTCTCCACTGCCCACCAGTTTTCCCAGTCAAAAAGGACAGCTGCCTCCGGATGGTTGACTGTTCCGTCCAGCAGATGTTCCAGCCCCGGCAGACGTCTCCCCACTTCAGACACTTCACGGAAAACCCGGGTATTGCTTCCGTTTTTATGATCCAGCACGGCGCCGTGGAATTTCTCATATGAACCCCGGCCTTTTCTCCACTGAAAATACTGCACGGAATCAGAGCCGTGCGCCACCGCCTGCATGGAAGAGAGCATATGCATCCCCGGTCTCTTCACCGGATTGTTCTCTCTCCAGTTGATCACAGACGGCGCGCTCTCCATGAGAAGGAAGGGCTGCTTTTTCATGCTCCGCATCATGCTGTGGTTGAAGGCCGCCCTGACCGCCGCCGGCACCTCATCCTTCTCTCTGTGCCAGAATGGATAATTGTCCCATGAAATAATGTCAAGCCCGCGCGACAGCCGGTTATAATCTATATTTTTAAATGTATCCATATAGTTTGTCGTAGCCGGAAGATCCGAATATTTTTTCACCGCGCGGATCTCCATTTCGCAGAAACCGCAGAACTGCGCCGTGACAAATCTGCGCCAGTCAAGCTCCAGAGCAGTCACAGTCGTCTCTCCCCGGGGCACGGGGCTGTGGATCTGGTCCCAGTCGGTATACTCATGGCTCCAGAATCTTCCCCACCATGCCTGATTCAACTGCTCAAGCGTCCCGTATTTTTCTTTCAGCCATTCCCTGAATGCATTCTGGCACGCTTCGCAATGGCACGCTCCATCCGAGAAATTTCCTCCCAGTTCATTGGATATATGCCAGAGGATCACATTCTCTTTCTTTCCGAATGTTCTGGAAAGAGCCTCATCTATGGCAGCTGTTTTCCTTCTCATCACCGGCGATGTATAACAGAAATTATGGCGTTTCCCCGGAAGATTGCGGGAGCCGTCTTCACGCACCTGCATTACCTCCGGATACTTCTGAGTCAGCCAGTGCGGCATTGCGCCCGACGGCGTCGCAAGAATAACCTGTATTCCCGCACTCCCGAGATTATCGATGATCTCCTCCAGCCAGCCGAAGTGATATACCCCCTCTTCCGGTTCAAGCACAGCCCAGGAGAATACCCCCAGTGTCACGCAGTTGACGCCCGCCTCTTTCATCAGCCTGATATCTTCCTCTAAAATCTCCGGACAGTCCAGCCACTGCTCCGGGTTATAATCTCCTCCATGTAGTAAATGTCCGCCTAACATCATTTTTCCTCTTTTCTTCCGCTATTTGTCCTGTTGTATCTGCGCGGGCTGTATTCAGATTCCACAGAAGCTGAATGTGAACTCCATTGCTCCTTTTGCATCCAGCAGATATTCCGGGTGTGTACGGGCTCCCCAGCTGTCGTCGCCCGCGATTCCCATCTGTCCCAGCGCCGCGCGCACCACCGTATAATGAACTCCTGGAAGTTCATACGGATGCTTTGCATTTTCAATCTCATGAGGGGTATATGGCAGCGCCGAAAACATCATCGGTCCGCTCTTTTCATCCATCTCAAAGAGCAGCCCTCTTCCCTTTTTGTCCGTAACTGCCGCGTACCTCACTTCTTCTTTTGCCCCGCACTCCTGAGGCACGATATATTTTGCCATATTGTCTGCCGCAAGATTTTCGTAGATGCCCAGCTTCGCGCCTTTTTTCCGGTCTGCATAGGTCTCTTCAGGCCCGAGCCCGTACCATTTTACATGGTCATAATCCGCGTCCATCTTGAAAATCACTCCGAACTCCGGCATATCGCCAAGCTCTTCCGGCGGATTGCATGACAGTGTTGTCTTTACCCGGCCGCTTCCCGACACCTCATAAGTAAGTCTGCACTCACTGACCGGAATCGTCGGCATCAGATAGGTATATGTTATTTTCACAGACCGCGCTTTCCTTCCGTTCTCTGCATCCATGCCGCCTTTTTCTTCTGCTTCCGGCTCGAGTATGCTGCAGCATGTCCCCTCCCGGAAGTCTTTGTGCGATACATACATGCTCGCGATTTTCCACTGCGCGTAACGCTTCGGCATCTGGTTTCCCTGGTCGTTATCCACAGGCGCTCTCCAGAAGTTCGGTTTGGGGATCTCTTTGATCATCTCTTTTCCCGCGTAGCGGTAGGACACAAGTCCTCCGTCCTGGAGGGAAAAAAGCACGTCAAAATGTCTGCCTCTTACACCGATATTATGTTTGCTCCGGATGACTTCCACCATTGTTCCATCTCCGTCCGCACATGCCTGTTCCTCTGCTGTTCCTTCCACTTTGTATACATACTGTCCGAACGCTGTTTCATGTCCCGCCGGCGCCCATACCGTCTTTTCTTTCAGCCGGAATGATACTGTCACGGTGTATTCTCCCGGGGCTGTTTCTTTTGGCAGCGGCAGTTTATAGCATTTCTCACTGAGAGGCGGCACGTCCGTTTCCATGTATGCCTGCCTGATCAGCACGCCGTTTCTTGCCGCTGTCACCACGCAGTCGAATGTATCCGTATTTACAAACAGATTCTTATTAACGATCCGTACCTGCTCCTCTGTTACTTCCGCAGTAATATTCTGATAATTAAATTTCACTTCCTGCATTTTGGGCGACGGTGTTCTGTCGCCTCCGTATACGATGCCGTTTGCGCTGAAATTATAGTCAGTCG
Organism: Candidatus Mediterraneibacter vanvlietii; assembly: GCA_019113645.1. GTDB lineage: Bacteria > Bacillota > Clostridia > Lachnospirales > Lachnospiraceae > Mediterraneibacter > Mediterraneibacter vanvlietii. The sequence goes on from DXGZ01000067.1 coordinate 25,560, forward strand.
GCCTCTCGTCAAAATCTCCTCCATACGCCTGGAATTCATTGCCGTATCTGTCTTTTCTGGTAATCGTCTGGTCAATATAGTCCCAGATAAATCCCCCCTGATAGAGCGGCTCTGTATCCGTCAGATCCGTGTATTTATGCATCGCGCCGCAGGAATTGCCCATAGCGTGGGTATACTCGCAGCAGATGAACGGTCTGCTCCTGTCTTTCTGCAGGTATTCCTTTATTTTCTCCACCGGAGTATACATCTGGCTTTCCATGTCGCTTGTATCGTTGTACCGGCGGTCATGGAATATCCCTTCGTAATGTACCAGACGTGTCGGATCCTCTCTGTGGAAGAACCGGGACATTTCATAAATATTTTTCCCTCCGTAAGACTCGTTCCCGCAGGACCAGATCAGAATGGACGGATGGTTTTTATCCCTCTGGTACATAGACTCCGCGCGGTCCAGAACCAGATCCAGCCACTCCGGCTTATCGCCGGGCACAATGTATTCATAATCCCCTGTGGCCTGCGCCGTATCCCATGAACCGTGGGACTCCAGATTCGTCTCATCGATCATGTACAGTCCATACTCGTCGCACAGCCGGTATATCAGCGATGTGTTCGGATAATGGCATGTGCGCACCGCATTGATATTGTGCTGTTTCATGACTTCAAGGTCCCTGCGCAGATCTTCTTCCGGAACATTTCTTCCGCTTATCGAGCTGAATTCATGTCGGTTTACTCCTTTGAATACAATCCTCCTGCCGTTGAGCGTCATGATACGGTCTTTGAGCTCAAACCGCCGGAAGCCCGCTTTTTCAGGAATCACTTCGCACATCGTTCCGTCCGCGCCGTATACTTCGATCGTCAGATCATACAGCTTCGGCTCCTCCGCGCTCCACAGCTCAGGTCTGTCGATAACCCATTCAAAAATGTCTTCCCCGCTCAGTTCTTTTTTCTCATCGATATATACTTCGCCATGCCGTGACAACCGGAACCGTGCTTTCCCTTCTTTCCCCCAGGTCACCGTCCGGATCTCCAGTGTGCCCCTTGTCAGAGTCTCATCTGGCAGCGCGCGGATCCGCAGATCCCGGATATGCACATCCGGAACAGTGTACAGATACACATCCCGGTAAATACCTGAAAATCTGTAGAAATCCTGATCCTCGCACCAGCTGCCCGACGTCCATTTAAACACCTGCGCGGCCAGCTTGTTTTCTCCGTCCCTGATATAATCTGTCAGCTCAAACTCCGACGGTGTAAAGGAGTCCTCGCTGTATCCGACAAACTCTCCGTTAAGCCAGAGCGCTATCCCGCTCTCCGCCCCCTGGAAGGAAATGAAGAGCCGTTTTCCCCTCATTCTCTCCGGCACGGTAAAATATTTCACATAGCTTGCCACGGGATTAAAATGCTCCGGGATCTCCCCCGGACGTATATCTTCTCTTCCTTCCCACGGATACTGTGTGTTCACATACTGCGGCACATCGTATCCTTCCATCTGGATATGTGCCGGCACACGGATATCATCCCAGCCGGCACAGCTGTAATCCGGCTTTTCAAACCCGGGAACAACTGCCTGACAGTTCTTTGCATAATGGAACTTCCATACCCCGTTCAGACTTTCCATATACTCTGACCTTCCGGTCAGCAGATCAGCCTGGGACGCATAATATCTGTGATCCGAATGCGCATCCAGCCTTCCATCTCTGAAGTAACGGGGATCTTTTACTTTGTCATAATCAAATTTTCTCATTTTTCACATCCTCCCTCTGCATCTGTTATCAGTACGCACCTTCCGGAGCCCTGCCGGCGCCGGAACTTTGTATGGTAAGCATTATTATACATCGGCTGGACGCTCCATTGTATGATATGTTAAACTATAAAATATAAGATTTCGAAACACAGGAAAGGGGGAACTGTTTTATGCGCGTCATTTTCAGAAGCATCCCCGTGACAGAACCTTTTACTTATGAATCTATCGGAAAAGACTGGACACAGGATCATGTCTCCCGCCCGGGCGGCTACCCGTTCTACCATTATCTTCTGACAGAGAAAGGGGCCGGCAGAATAGAAACCGCGGCAGGCTCCTGTCTGCTGCGCGAGGGCGAGGGGCTTCTCATGGCGCCTTTTATCCGGCATTCCTATGAAAAAGCCGGGGATGACTGGATCGTAAAGTACGCCACTTTTACCGGAACTGCAGAACGGGCCATTCCTCAGATCATGGGAAACCGGCAGATGATCTCCACGAGCGCCGCCCAGGGGGAAGAAATCAGCCGGCTGATAGACGAAGGCATAGCCATATCCGTCGCCCGGCCCCTGAATGTAAAAAAACTCTCCGTCAACTGCTACAGTGTGCTGATCCAGATTGCGGACACGACACATGGCAGCCGAGCGGACGAACCGCTCTACCGAAATTATGTTCTGCCCATAATAAAAGAAATTGAAAGCAGCTATTTCCTCCCGCTGACCATTGAAAAACTGAGCAGACAGGTATTCGTAACTCCCCAGTATCTCTCCCGGCTCTTCCGGCGGTATCTCAACTGCTCCGCTTACGAATATCTGACTTCCTACCGGCTGAGCAAGGCGAAAGAGCTGCTGATCACCGCCCCGAGGCTTGAGGTGCAGGAGGTCGCCCGGCGTACAGGGTTTGCCGATTCCAGCCATTTTATCGCGGTATTTAAAAAAGCAGTAGGTGTCACTCCGCTTGAATTCCGCCGTCTCAACTGACTTTCATTCCATGCCCCGGAACAAAGCGGTAAAATATCACTATTGCGGCGTGCGCATCCCGCCCGGAGGGCTTTTATTTCACAGGGACGCAGTTTCCTGTGAAATAAAAACAGTCTCCGGGCACTGCGCGCAGCGTCCGGAGACATATAAATTCCGCAACATTCTTATATGTCAGAAATCTTCCATCTTATAACGTTTCATCATCGAACCGTATTTCATACGGATGACTTCATTTCTTTTCAGAACATCCTCCTCATTGCCGACATACTGGCAGCGGATGCAGTAATATTCATCTTTGTCCTTATCATAGAACATATCGATGTCAAGATCTCTCATAAAACACATCGGGCAGCGGTAATTTAATCTGCCTTTTCCAGCCTGAGCCATGTGGACACTACCTCCTTATCAGAAACTTCTGTTGTATATCCCAGCGTAAACATCGGGGAGAATGCATAGCCTTCACGGACATATCCTTTTGATGCCTTTTTGTCCATGCTCATGGACACCTTTGTCTCAATGGCAGGAATCACTGCACTCACACTGTCAGCCCCCTCCATTGCTTCCTCTCTGCACTTGTATTCATAACTGATCGTCTTCTCGCCGCTGCCGCCGCTGCACGCAAGCGTAATACCTGTCATATCCTCCGGATACTCTGTCGTTCCATAGCATGCCACCATGTATTCATTCAGCTCTACCTTCGCCTCCGGATCGCTCATCTCCAGAATATTTCTCTCAATCTGAATATCAGAACTTCCTTCTGTGAATATCACTCTCGTCTGAAGCTTCAGCGTCAGATCATGGAACTCGATGTCCACCGGATCAAGGGTCAGAATACGTTTCTTCTTTCCGCCTTCCAGTTCTTCCTCTGAGAAGTGCGCTTTCGTCCGGCACAGGCACAGATCCACTTCCTCGCCTTCATACGTCAGCTTCGCACTGCGGACAGTTCCTTCCCCTGCATAATGAGTGAAGTATCCCGCTCTGTATTTCTCCTGAATCAGGAACGGATAGGAAGCGTCCTGCACATGTTTTGTTCCGATTCCCACTTCCCATTTCAGTTTTGCCGCATAGGGCCGCAGATCCACAATCGCGCCGCCCTGATCCATGTTGACGCATGCCCTCATATACGGATCACAGTACCAGAAGATCTGCTTGTCAGATCCATAGAGGATATCTCTCCACAGCGCACATTCCGGCTCTGTATAGGACTTCTTCCCGCGGTAGTAATCCGCGAACTCCGCCATGGTCATATCATCCAGTTTTCCTTCTTTTTTGAGCTGTCCGTAATATGCCATTCCATCCTCGTAGGATTTTTTCAGCAGTTCATACGGCGCTTCCCAGCGTCCCATCTTGTTCAGCCAACCCGGTCCGACGAACATCATATTGTACGCATAACCGTTATTGTATTTTTCAAGCGCGCGATACTGATCGATCAGGTTATAAAGATACGGGTATTCCCACGTCTTCGTGTCATAGATCATTCCGCGGAGCACGTTCTGCGGATGAGTCCCGAAATTCGATCCGTTTCCGTCATAACATGCCAGCAGGTCGCGGGAGAGATGGGGGATCGCGACAATTCCGCTGTCCTCCGCCTCATTGGCGGCCGGGGCGTGCGTATTCTGTTTCGATGGAATCCACGGATTCCACGGGCCGCCGTCAAACAGCGTATACCAGGAATTATTGCACGTATGATAGGCTTTCGGTCCCTCTTCCCAGCAGGTGGCTATCGCACACTTTACGGACGGATATTTCTCTTTAATATAGTTGATCAGTTCCGCATCCAGATAGTAAGAGCCTGTGGATTCCGGATAAAATCCGAAAATATCATGGAATTTTCCAAACACATCGTCCACAATCGACTTCTTGTCTTCCATGGAGAACATCCAGATACAGAAATCCTTTGTCTTGTACTTCTCACGGAATTCCGTGCACGGAAGCCCGAGCAATGAAAGAGAGATCTCGTCTCCGTATTTCTCGTGGTCTTCTTTGGCGATCTGAATCGCCTCGTCATTAAAAAGCGAAGCGTATGTCATCTGGATCGTGGTTTTCAGTCCGTTCTTATGAGCGGTCTCCTGCTGAAACCGGAAGATGTCGAGCGACTCCGTGAGAAGTGACTTTCTGCCGATATCCTCCTCTTTCCCGTGTCCGGTCACCTTCTCGGCATATTCCGGAACCATCTCGGGACGGTGAATAATATTAACAACAAATTTATCCATGTATAAGTACCAAACCTTTCTGTTCACTTTATATCTGCCGCTTATCCCACGGCTTCCGACAGCGCAGGCTGTCAGGGCTGAAATTTACGGATCGTCTCAAGCGCCTGAAGCGCGTTGCCGTTATAATCGAAAAGCGCCTGATTCGCCCACTCATTTCCTCCGGGGCCCTGTTCTTCAATATAGGCAAGCGCTTCGGCATTCGCCCATCCGCTTCCCGGAACCGGAAGCCAGCCCGGCTCCCAGTAATAAAAGCCCCGCGAACCTTTCACCCGCGAGATCCGAGTCATGAAATCCTGCATGAAATCACTCTGTCCGCTCTCCGTCATCGGATACTCTATCTTCGCCGCCAGCTCCGGCTTCGTCGCCATCCCTTTGCGCTCCGTATCCGCCAGCTTCTCATACTCTTTATAGTCTTCCATCGTATGTCCCATGGACACTTCCGCTACAACCAGCTCTTTTCCATATCTCTCTGCAATATCATGCATGTTGTCTTCCAGCTGCTGCAAAGTTCCATGCCAGAACGGATAATAAGACAGCCCGATTATTTCAAAATCTTCCCCGCGCTTCATAAACTCGTCAAACCACTCTCTGTAAAGCGCATTGTTGCCGCCATTATCCAGATGCAGCATAACCGAAAGAGACGGATCCACGCTGCGCACCGCACGGATTCCCGCATTCAGGAAACGCGCCATATTATCATAATCCGGATATTTTCCATATGGCCACAGTAGCCCGCTGCTCAGCTCATTCCCCACCTGTATCATAGTGGGGAACACCTGATTCTCCTGCATCGTCTCCAGCGTTTTCCGGGTAAAGTCATAAACCGCCTGCTCCAGTCCGGCAGCATCCATGCCGCGCCATGCCTTCGGGATCCTCTGTTTTCCGGGATCCGCCCAGAAGTCGCTGTAATGGAGATCCAGCAGAAAGCCGAATCCCATATCCAGCACCCTCCGGGCAAGCTCGATCGTTGTCTTCAGGTCATTCGTCCCTGCTCCGTAGGGTACGCCCGCCTCGCTGTAAGGATCATTCCACAATCTTAAGCGGATCGAATTCACGCCGTACTCTTTCAGTATTTCAAGGAGGTCTTTCTCCCGCCCGTCTTTATAGTATTTTGCCCCCAGCTCTTCCAGTTCTCTCAGAGAGGAGACATCCATGCCTTTTATAAACGTTCCCATTTAACAATTCCTTTCACGAGTCAATCCCGGCATTACCAGTTTGATATGTCACCAGAGTTCTACCGGAAATAAAATTCCAATACCATTTCCCTCTCAGCATTTACTCAACTAACCTAAACATTGCGAAATCAAGATTACACCAATCATCAACACCAGCTTCTGTATAAATTCCGATCTCACATTCATTGTTAGTAACCGCTATACCATAATCGTTTTCACTTTATCCTTTAACGCCCCCGGCTACCAGTCCATTCTGTATATATCTCTGCAAGGCCATAAACACGATCATAATTGGCAGTGATGACAATACAGCAGCGGCAGAGAACAGCGTCCAGTGCGCTGCAAACTGATCCGAAATGAATGACTGCAGACCAAGAGCCAGCGTCATATTACCCGGTGTCTGCAGGAATACTGACGAAATTACATATTCACTATATGTAGCAATAAATGAAAACAAGAAAATAACTGCAAGCTGCGGAGCCGCCAATGGCAGAATAATTTTCCTGAAAACCGTAAAATGACCAGCTCCATCTACCATTGCCGCCTCATCCAATTCCTTAGGGATTCCATCCATATATGACTTCAACAGCCAAATCTGGAACGCACTTCCTCCGGCCAAAACCAGAATCAACGCTATCATATTGTCTACCAACCCAAACTGGTACAACAGAATATAATATCCAGAAATTGCCATACTGTTCGGAAACACCTGCAAAACCAGCAGTGACATCAACCCATATTTTCTTCCTGTGAATCTCATTCGCGAAAAAGAGTACGCTGCAAGCGCTGTTAACGTCAGCTGAATAATTGCTACTGCAAAGCACAATTTAACTGAATTCCATACCCAAAGCAGAAAATCTGTTTCCTGAAACAGTTCTACATAATGCTCCGTACTAAATTTATCCGGAAAAAGAGATGAAAGGAAAAAGCTGTCTCCCGCCGAAAATGAGGACATCACAATCCAAAGCGCAGGAAACAGAATCACTACGATCGCAATCCAAATAATCACTCTGCTAATCCATAACGTCCTTCTTTCATATGCGGCCAACTTTTTATGCGATTTTGCCAAATCAATCCACCTCCTTAAACTGTCCTGACAGATGCATATTCAACAGTGTCAGAGATCCCACGATAATGAACACAAGCACACTGAATGTCGCCGACAAATCGTATCTATTAGACCATGTCGTCATTTTGTAGGTCGTACTCGCCAGAATATCCGTATATCCAGCGAACTGATTATCAATCCTGGCAGGTCCACCCTGCGTAATCATATAAATATTACCAAAATTATTAAAATTGGCTGCAAACGTAGATATAACCAAAGGAATTGAAAGCTTTGTTACTATTGGCAGCGTAATAGTCTTAAAGCACTGAAACTTGGAGGCTCCATCCATTTTTGCTGATTCATAATATTCTGGCGCCACAGACTGAAGTCCACCCAAGCATACATTCATCATATACGGAAATCCCAACCAGATATTAACAATAATTATCCCAACTCGAGCCCACAACGGATCAGTCAGCCATGGTATATTATAGGTCAGTCCAATTGCATGCAGCAGATTGTTGATTCCTCCGTATTGCTCATTCAAAAGTCCCTGCCACGCAAGAATAGCAATCGTAGACGGCAATGCCCACGGAACAATCAAAAGCGCCCGATATATTTTAGATTCCTTCATATGTGGATTATTCAGTAGGATTGCCAAAAGCAATCCTACCGTATATGACCCAAATGTACTTATAACCGCAAAGCAGATTGTCCAGCCAAGAACAGGAAAGAACACGCTCCGAATGCTGCCTGTAAATACCTCAAGATAATTTGCAAATCCCACAAAAGAAAAGTCTTCCAAATGATACATATTGTAATTCGTAAATGAAATTACAATTGTATATATAATCGGAACTACTGTTACCAACAGAATCGACAAAAGCGCCGGCAACAGATAAGGATAAGCTTTTAAATTATTTTTCTTTTTCATCTTTTATCACTGCTTTCCAGAATTCATCAGTTCAATAGCTTCTTTTAACTGCGATGTGATATTTTCAGCTGTCTGCTGCGGAGTTAAGTCTCCGGAAAACATCAACTTAATATTATTTGCATGGATCTCCCAAAGCTGTCCCATCTCAGATACTGTCGGCATAGGTTCGCCATTATTTATCTGCTCAATAAATACGGCTGATACTTCATCTTCCTGAATCTCCGGGTTTTCCTGCTCAGAAAGTTTTGCAGGGATTCTATCTCCTGACTCATACATCTCTGTTGCGCCATTATCGATCAGATACATAATCAGATCCCATGCAGCTTCCTGTTCATCTGATTTATTGCTGACAAAACTCACCTGAGTACCTACCGGTGTTACAAATGCATTCCCATTAAATGTTGGCATTGTTGTTACCGCATATGGAGTTCCTGCCGAATCAAAACCTTCGCAATCCCAAGGTCCGCCGATATAGAACGCGGTCTGTCCATTCTGGAAATTGCTTCTTGCGATGTCTGCTGTAACGCTTGCAGACACAAATCCATAATCGCTGCACATTTTATTAATAAATTCGTAAGCCTGTACAGCCCCCTCATTATCCAGCCCTATATCATTTACATCATAAGCTCCGTCCGCATAGTTGAAGATATAGCCACCGCACGCACGAAGGAATCCAAGATCGTAATATACACTGGTTGCATCAAACTGCACTCCGCCATTATCGGCTGCAATTTCCACCAATTCTTCCCAAGACTCCGGTGCTTCCGAAACCTTATCCGTATTATAAAAAAGGGTTACTGTCTCTACAGCAAGTGGTGCTGCCACCCGTTTACCATCCACATAGCAGGCCTGAATCGCAGCTTCTGAGAAATCACTGTCATTATACAAATCTTCCGGTGTCTCCGCTGTTAACCCTGCATTTACATAATCCGCAAGCTGATCGTTCGGAATACCAATTACCGCATCCGGTCCCGATGAACTTTGGGCAGCCTGTGCAAACTGCTGAACATCCGGAGACTCATGAATCACCTCAACTGTATATCCGCTCTCTTCACCCCATTGGTTTGCAATTTCCTGGATTGTATCCGCTTCTACTTCCATATTAGTCCAGATTGTCAGTTCTTTGTCACCCGAATCCGCACTACTGTTTTCTCCATTTCCTCCGCATCCGGAAATCATCCCCACTGTCAGTACCGCTGTAAGCATTGCTGCCACTACTTTTTTTCTTTTCATAACTTTCTCCTTTTCTACATTGTGCCAAGGTTGATAAGTGCCTGATTTGCGTTTCCTTCCGCATCAAAAAGTGCCTGATTCGCCCATGAATTTCCCAGTTCCGCCTTGTCATTCATGTACTCACAGCCAATTTTTTTCGCCCATGCGCATTCGGGAATCGGAAGCCATTCCGGTTCCCAATATACAATTCCAACGCCTCTGCCATTTTCCACATTTCTGACTGCTTTACAAAGATCTTTCAAAAACAATTCCTGACCTTCCTTCGTAGCCGGGTATTCCGTATTTTTTTCTAACTCTTCAGAAAATACGATCCCATTGCATCCCAAAGTATCCGTTGTATATCCTATAGATGTTTCTGCGACCAATACGTCCTTATCGTATGTACGGCTGATATCGTTCATATTGTATATAAGAGATTCCAGACTACCATTCCAGAAAGGATAATAAGACATTCCAATCATATCAAAATCAAGCTGATATGGTTCGATTGCCCCAAACCATCTTCGATACAGTTTATTGTCTGTGCCAAAGTCCAAATGAAGCAAAATCTTTGCATCCGGAACAGTCTCGCGAACTCCCCGAATTCCGGATTTTAATAATTCTGCCATCATTTCGAGATTTTCCACTCTACCCTCTGGCCAAAGCAGACCATTCGTAATTTCGTTCCCCACTTGGACAACAACCGGGTTGATATTTTGTTGTTTCATTTTGTTCAGGATATCTCTGGTATAACAATATACCGCTTCTTTCAACTGTTCCGGTTTCAAATTTTCCCACGCTTTTGGCTTAAACTGCTTAGCCGGATCTGCCCAAAAATCACTGTAATGAAAATCCAGCATAATATCCAGCCCCTGAGCATCCGCCCGTTTAGCAAGTTCCAACGTTGTCTCAAAGTCATTGGTTCCCCCGCCATACGGTTCACCCATTTCGCTATAAGGATAATTCCACAACCTGAGCCTTACCAGATTTACTCCAGATGCCTTCATTATTTCAAACAGATCACACTCCTCTCCATTCAGATAATATACTGCACCATGCTGTTCTAATTCTTTCAGCATAGATACATCCATACCTTTAATAAATTGCATATATCTGCTCCTTTACCTCCCATTTCA
>DXGZ01000068.1 GCA_019113645.1 Candidatus Mediterraneibacter vanvlietii
AGTTCCTCCGATTTCATATAAAGGAAAATGAAAAAATTAAATAAATATTAAAATGCATCTTCAACGGCAATGTGAAGATGCATTTTTTTGACATTGCGTGTCTCATATGATAAACTATTGAAAGAATATCGGCTTATAGCCATTAGAAGATAGACAGTGACCTATGAGATATTATTTTCAACGAGGTGAATGCGGTGGATAAGTATGAATATAAGTTAAAGACAGAACAGATGCTTGAACTTATGGAAGATGGTGCATACAGAAAAGCGGCAGAGATTGCGGATTCGATTGACTGGAAGCGTGTTCGCAATGCGGCAATGTTGACGAATGTCAGCGATATTTACGAGAAGAATAAGGAGTACCAGAAGAGTTATGATGTACTGAATCTTGCTTACCGCCGTGCGGAGGGAAGCAGAAAGATCATAAGCAGGCTGTGTACGCTCGCATTGAAGACGGGTAACGTAGATGAAGCCATTGACTATTACGATGACTTTACGCAGATTGCACCTAAAGATCCTAATCAGTACATTTTAAGATATCAGATTCTGCGTGCGCAGAGGGCGCCGATTGAACAGCAGATCGAAGCTCTCGAGGAATACAAGAAGTCAGAGTATATTGAAGAGTGGGCATATGAACTGGCGAAATTATACCAGGAAGCCGGGATGACAGCGGAGTGCCTTGAGGAATGCGATGATTTGATTCTCTGGTTCAGTGAAGGTCAGTATGTGTACAAAGCAATGGAGCTGAAGATGCAGTATAAGCCCCTGACCCCATCACAGCAGGAGAAATATGACAGAAGGTATGAGAAGCTGTCGGCAGAGACGGAAGAAATGCCTGATATTGCAACTTATGCGGAAGCAAAAACAGATGGTGATGAAGACGATGCCGCAGAGTTCTTCGCAAAGCCGGTTTCAACGGAAGAAACAGAGGCAGAAGAAGCAGACGGGGATGCTCAGGGGAAAGAAACAGTAGAGAATGTGGCAGACGAGGAGCATGATGACGAACCAGTGTCTAATGACCCGGCACCGGCTCCAAAGAAGAAGATCGGCAATACAATGCCGCTTAATGAAGCACTGAGACAACTTCTCCATCATGATGAAGAGGATGCGTCAGCGGAAAGTGATTCATCTGATCAGGCGGTAAGCAATGAAATAGATGAAGATGAGGCAGAGCCTCTGCCGGATGATCTGGAAAAAGCTATTGGAGAAATTGAGTCAGTAGCAGATATGGAGATGGTTAACAGATTATCCGATGAGAAGAAGAGAAAAGCGGTTTCATCAGCGAGCGGAATGAAAGAGATTATTCCGGATGATGATCAGATCGAGGGCCAGATAAATCTTGATGATATTCTTACTGGTTGGGAGGGAGCACCGGAGGAGAGTGATGATCAGGATAAGTCAGAATCAATAATCACGGAGAGTGAGATCGCAGAGGCCGAGGAACTTCCGGCAGAGGAGCTCGAATTGGAAGAAGCAGAAGATTTCCAAACAGAGGAAATCGATCTGACAGAAGCGGAAGAACTTTTCACAGAAGAAGTTGACTTGACAGAAGCGGAGGAAGTTCCGGCAGAAGAGATCGAGCCTGAGGAAGCGGAAGAAGTCCCGGCAGAAGAGATCGAACTTGAGGAAACCGAGGAACTTCCGGCGGAGGAAATCGAGATTTCAGAAACCGAAGAACTTCCGGCAGAAGAGATCGAGCTTGAGGAAGCCGAAGAACTTCCGGTAGAAGAGGCTGAGCCGAATCAGGCGGAAGATTTAACAGAAAATATTGCAGAAGGGGAAACAACAGGGGACAACATGGAGAATAAGAAAACAGAACCGATATTGCCACCGGATATCCAGCGGATGATTGATGAGATTGAAGGTGTTATTCCGAGAGAGGAAGAAAAACCGAAACCGACGGGAAGATATCTCAAACGACCGGTCGAAGAGCCGCATGAGAATATGGGAAAACTTGCGGATGATCTCCGTATGGATGAGGATTTTGAGGAAGACGATTACTTCGATGAACTGGGTGAAATTTCCGAAGAAGAGAACTACTTCGACGACGCAGAGGCGTTAACCGGGGAAGAGGATTATTTTGACGAGGCAGAGGAGCTTCCTGAGGAGGAAAACTACTTCGATGAAGCGGAAGAACTTTCTGAGGAAGAGGACTACTTCGACGAGGCAGAGGAGCTTTCTGAGGAAGAGGACTACTTCGACGAGACGGAAGAGCTTTCCGAGGAAGAGGATTACTTCGATGAAGCGGAAGAGCTTCCTGAGGAAGAGGACTACTTCGACGAGACGGAAGAGCTTCCTGAGGAAGAGGATTACTTCGATGAAGCGGAAGAGTTTCCTGAGGAAGAGGATTATTTCGATGACGGTGAGGATTTAGACAATGTGCCGGATCTGGAAGAAGAGTTCAGAGTCAATCCGGAGCATACGTCGGAACCTGATGACCGTGAGATTCCGGACGACGATGATGACGGCATGGATATCCTTTCAGCGACAACTCCGCTGAGCCGGAAAGAGACAGCGAAGCTGATTGCCACAGGTAAGACCGCTCCCCTTCCACTGGATGAGATTTCGGATGCGCTTTCCATGACGGATACAGGTTTTATCGTACATGGAAGATATGATCTGGAGACACAGAGCGGAATCGGAACCAGAGCCGGACTGACAGAGGAACAGAAGAAACTGTTTTCCTACTTCGTGCCTGTACGAGGTATGAGTGAGCAGCTTGTGGATGTGCTTGAACAGGATAAAAACTGTACGAACAGAGCTGGTACTTCAAAGACAGGAAATCTTCTGATTATCGGTAACAAAGGAAACGGCAAGACGGTTCTTGCGGTGGATGTTGTAAAAGCGATTCAGAAACAGCGGAATATCCGCCAGGGCAAGGTTGCCATTGTTACAGGTGATTCGCTGAATAAGAAAAAGATCAGCGATATATTTGACAAGCTGCATGGCGGAGCGCTCATTATTGAGAAGGCCGGGAAGATGAATGAGAAGACGGTTGCGCGCCTGAACAAAGCGATGGAACGCGACACAGGCGAACTTCTGATTGTTCTGGAAGAGCAGAGAAAACCTCTGGACAGACTTCTCTCTTCGAACAGAGAATTCAGGAGAAAATTCACATCCCGACTGGAGGTCCCGATCTTCATTAATGATGAGCTGGTAACATTTGGCCAGACTTATGCTCAGGAAAACGGATACCGGATCGATGAGATGGGAATCCTTGCGCTGTACAGCAGAATTGACTCTCTCCAGAGAGAGGATCATGCGGTTACTGTCGCCGAGGTGAAGGAGATTATGGATGAGGCGATCCAGCATTCGCAGAAAGCTTCTGCGAAGAAACTTGTGAAGCGGGTGTTCGGAAAGAACACGGATGACGCGGATCGAATTCTCCTTTCTGAAAAAGATTTCAATATTTAAAAACTTAATTAAAAGATAATTTTTCGGGCGGCTTTCGAGCCGCCTGTTTTTTGAAGGTTTTTTGCTTCTATTGTCTGAAACTCTTTCCTTTTCGGAGCTAATCAAGTATAATATATGTATTGTAATAAAAATTGAGCGACGAGGTGGCTTTATGAACAAGGGAAAAAGCACAAAGAAAAAATTGCAGCCTTTTGAGATTGGTGAATTAGACCAGTATCTTTTCGGGCAGGGGAACCATTATGAGATCTATCAGAAGATGGGAGCTCATAAAGTAGTATACAAAGGAAAAGAAGGCGTTTATTTTGCAGTGTGGGCGCCGAACGCACGCAGAGTTGCTGTTGTGGGAGATTTCAATGGCTGGGATTTTGAAGCAAATTATATGGAACGTCAGGAACCGGTCGGTATATACACATGCTTTATCCCGGGAGTAAAAGAAGGGGACCTGTACAAATTCTGCATCGAGACACAGCAGGGAAAACGGATTTTCAAGGCGGATCCGTTTGCAAACTATGCGGAGCTCAGACCCGGAACCGCATCAAGAGTTGCGGATATCTCTCATCTGAAATGGACGGATGACGCCTGGATGAAACAGCGTGAGACGTGGGATCATAAGAAAAATCCGATGTCAATTTATGAAGTGCATCTTGGTTCATGGATGCGGCATCCGGGACGGGAAGACGAGGGATTCTATACATACAGAGAATTTGCGGATGCAATTGTAAAATATGTCAAAGATATGGGATATACCCATGTGGAACTGATGGGTATGGCAGAGCATCCGTTTGATGGATCATGGGGATATCAGGTGACAGGGTACTATGCACCGACATCCAGATATGGAACACCGGAAGACTTCGCATATATGATCAATCACCTGCACCGCAATAATATCGGTGTCATTCTTGACTGGGTACCGGCTCATTTCCCGAGAGACGCACATGGACTGGCTGATTTTGACGGAACGCCGACATTTGAGTACGCGGATCCGAGAAAAGGTGAGCATCCGGATTGGGGAACAAAGATCTTTGATTATGGAAAACCGGAAGTGAAGAATTTCCTGATTGCGAACGCTCTGTTCTGGATTGAGCACTATCATGTGGACGGGCTCCGTGTGGATGCGGTTGCTTCCATGCTCTATCTTGATTACGGAAAGCAGGACGGTCAGTGGGTTGCCAATAAATACGGCGGCAACGAGAACCTGGAAGCGATTGAATTCTTCAAACATCTGAATTCGGTTGTGCTTGGAAGAAATAAGGGCGCAGTGATGATTGCTGAGGAATCAACGGCATGGCCGAAGGTGACGGGCGATCCGGAGGATGGAGGACTGGGATTCAGTCTGAAGTGGAACATGGGATGGATGCATGATTTCACGGAGTATATGAAGCTGGATCCGTATTTCAGAAAAAATGCGCATCATATGATGACATTTGCAAGCTCCTACGCATACAGCGAGAATTACATCCTCGTGCTTTCTCATGATGAGGTTGTACATCTGAAATGTTCTATGATAAATAAAATGCCGGGGCTTGGATTTGATAAATATGCAAACCTGAAAGCGGGATATGCATTCATGACCGGACATCCGGGCAAGAAGCTCCTCTTTATGGGACAGGAATTCGCGCAGCTTCGTGAGTGGAGTGAAGAGAGAGAACTGGACTGGTATCTTCTGGCAGAGCCGGAGCATCAGGCGATTCAGAACTGGTACCGCGACCTGCTCCATCTCTATAAGAAGAACAAGGCGCTGTACGAAATGGACAGCGAGCCGGAAGGATTTGAATGGATCAATGCGGATGACATTTTCCGAAGCATTTACAGCTTCTTAAGACATTCAAAAGATGGTAAGAAGAACCTTCTCTTTGTATGCAACTTTACTCCGATGGAGAGACCGGATTACAGAGTCGGAGTTCCGAGAAGAAAACAGCTCAAGCTCATCATGAACAGTGATGATAAGAAATACGGAGGAAAAGGAGAGGAGAGACCGCTCGTTTACAAACCTGTAAAACAGGAATGCGATGGTCAGAAATATTCATTCGCCTACCCGCTTCCGCCATACGGAGTAGCGATATTTGAATATTGATTTGTTATGATTATAAAAAAGAAGATACAGGCAGATGGAAGAGCGTGGTGAAGTGAAAGAATACACTTTCGTCAGTCGGGCTGCACAGATAAGGAGATCGGGTATACTATAGAGATATCCGATCTCTTTTTCGTACGAGATGTATAAATATTGTGCTAAAATAGAAAATATAATGCTAAAAATGTACAAAACATAAACGAAGAATGTTATAATAGACCACGTATTCATAAAAAGGAAGGAGAGATTACAAATGGATAATCAACTGGCACTACTGACACTTTGCGGCTCCGTGATCGCTCTTCTGTTCGTTGTAAGCAGAGCTCAGAAAGTACTGCGCTTCCCTGAAGGAAATGAGACGATGAAGAAAATTTCTGCATCGATTCACAAGGGAGCAATGGCGTATCTTCGCCGTCAGTATAAGATTCTGATCGGATTCTTTGCTGTTATGTTTGTCATCCTTTTCGTGATGGCAGCGCTGGGACTTCTGACATGGTTTGTTCCATTCGCTTTTGTTACCGGAGGCTTTTTCTCAGGGCTTTCCGGATTTGTCGGAATGCAGATTGCGACAAGAGCAAATGCAAGAACGGCTGCTGCGTGTCAGAAGAGTCTGAACAAAGGCCTGAATGTGGCGTTTTCTGCAGGTTCAGTTATGGGATTTACAGTGGTCGGGCTTGGACTTCTGGATATCTCCATCTGGTATCTCCTGCTGAGACTTGTATTTAAGCTTCCGATCGAGGATATTACAAGTACAATGCTGACATTTGGAATGGGCGCGTCATCCATGGCTCTGTTTGCCCGTGTCGGAGGCGGTATCTATACAAAAGCTGCTGATGTAGGGGCGGATCTTGTCGGAAAGGTAGAAGCGGGAATTCCGGAGGATGACCCGAGAAACCCGGCTGTTATCGCTGACAATGTAGGAGACAATGTAGGTGATGTGGCAGGTATGGGAGCTGATCTCTATGAGTCCTATGTCGGATCTATTTTGTCAGCATGTGCCCTTGGAGTTATTGCATTTAACAAGATTGAATCTGTAGACCGCGTGAATGCCGTGGTGATACCGATGATTCTGGCGGCGGTCGGTGTGCTTGCTTCCATTATCGGTTCGCTGCTGGTAAAAACGGGTGAGAATACAGATCAGAGCACGCTTCTGAAAGCACTGAGAAGAGGAACCAATACAAGTGCGGTTATCATTGCGATCGTAGCGTTCCCGATTGTGTGGTTCATTCTTGGAAAAGATTTTATCGGATTTTATTTCGCAATTCTTGGAGGTCTTCTGGCAGGAGTGCTGATTGGATTCTTCACAGAGTATTTCACGTCGGATACATACAATCCGACAAAGAAACTTGCAGGTAAATCTGAAACCGGATCCGCAACGATCATTATCGGCGGCCTGAGTCTGGGAATGCTTTCCACAGCTGTTCCGATCATCATCATTGCAATCTGTGTTATGGCGGCATATGCACTGAGCGGCGGATTTATTGAGTCTACACGCGGACTTTACGGAATCGCGCTGGCTGCAGTGGGAATGCTTTCCACACTTGGAATCACGCTGGCAACAGACGCTTATGGTCCGATCGCAGATAATGCCGGCGGCATTGCCGAGATGGCAGGTCTGGATGCCGGAGTGAGAAAACGTACGGATGCACTGGATTCTCTTGGAAATACAACAGCGGCCACCGGAAAAGGATTCGCGATCGGTTCTGCGGCGCTGACAGCACTCGCCCTGATTGCCTCCTATGTGGAGAAGGTTCAGGAAGTGGGCGGACCGGATATCGTTCTTGATATGAGCGTGATGAACCCGACCGTTCTTGTCGGCATCTTCATCGGTGCGTGCCTGCCGTTCGTGTTCGCAGCTCTCACGATGGATTCTGTCGGACGCGCGGCACAGAGTATTGTTGTTGAGGTTCGCCGTCAGTTCAGAGAGATTAAAGGGCTGATGGAAGGAAAAGCAGAAGCAGATTATGAGACATGCGTGGATATCTGTACAAAGGCATCTCTGCATGAAATGATTCTTCCGACACTGCTTGCGATCGTTACTCCGGTTGTAACAGGGCTTATCCTTGGATACAACGGTGTAATCGGTCTTCTGACCGGTTCAACTGCAACAGGATTCCTGATGGCAATCTTTATGGCAAATGCAGGAGGAGCATGGGATAACGCGAAGAAATATATCGAAGGCGGAGCTCATGGCGGAAAAGGAAGCGAGCAGCACAAGGCGGCGGTTGTAGGTGATACGGTAGGAGATCCGTTCAAAGATACATCAGGACCGTCGATCAATATCCTGATCAAGCTGCTCTCCATGGTATCGATCGTGTTCGCGGCTCTGGTTGTGAATTATCATATTTTCTAATAAAGAAACAGAATATATTTTCTCAGAAATGCGCGGATGTTCCCGCGCATTTCTTTACAGGAGTCTGAATATGAAAAATTATCAGTTAAAAGTGATTCTGAAAAATTCAAAACCGCCGCTCTGGAGAAGATGTATGGTTCCTTCGGGAATCACATTTGCTCAGCTCGGCATTATCCTGGAGACAATTCTGGAGTGGGTACCGATCGATGCATACGAGTTTGAGTTCTTCCAGGCCGGGATTCAGCTGAGGGAATGGAGAGGGGAGGAACTGACACTTACCGGTTATAATTATGATTATATGTGTTCTTCGGATACATATATTGACAGCCTGCTTGACCGGGAAAAATGGTTCACGTTCCGTGTATATGACGACGGGGAATTCCGTGTGGAGATTGAAAAATGTATCCCTGCTTCGCAAGGAGTCTCATATCCTCTTATCATCAAACAGAAAGGCGATCCGGAAATACTGGCGTGGTCGGATCCGGAGAGGCTCAACAAAGATATGGAAAAGCGGCTTGCTGTGCACTATGGGGAGCCGGATTACAGAAGCTTCTGTGAGATAACGGAAGAACTGGAAAAAGGGATTCGCGGGCTGAGGGGCGCGGTGAATCCGATTGACCGGACAGAGCGTAATGAAAAGAGCACAAGTTCGAAGCTGGAAGATTTTTCAGATCTGTTTTTAAAAGCATATTCGGAAAAAATGACAGCGAATATTTTGGATCAGCTGGTCGATGAAGAGACAGGCGAAATCAAAGACAGAGAAAAAGCAGCGGAACTGATTGCTGAAGCAGGAATGCAAATGCACCAGGAAATACGCTCACAGCTGTTTGGAACTACCGGGGAGGATGAAGAAAGCCGTGGAGGAAGCGTTAAGGGAATGCTTCTTGGATGGACGAAGGAGGAGCTGAAACAGGAGGCAAGGGCGCTGAATCTGACACGCATAGGGTCATTGTCAAAAGAGAGGCTTGCTGAGCTTATTAAAAACGAAATCCTGAAACCGGAAATGATGGAAAACCGGATGATGTTCCTGAGCGATGAGGAGATCGAAGCCTTTGAACATGCGATTGAAAAAGGATGCTGTTATCTTCCGGATTATAAAGAGCAGCATCTGCTGGGAAGTTTGTTTGATCTGCTCTATGTGGCGGTCTACAGGGATGATTATGTGGAAGTTCCGACTGAAGTGATCAGGGCTTACAAAGAGATCAATACACCGAAGTTTCAGAAAAAACGTCGAAGCCTGCTCTGGATGTACCGATGTCTGAAAATGGTGGAAGCCTTCTATGCCGTGGCGCCGGTCAGTATCGTCTGCCGGATGCTGCAAAACTGTCTGGGATATGATGTGAGCAGAGAAACATTTATTATGATTTTCCGGCAAATTTCGTATGAGAAAAACCCCTGCGTGCTTCGCGGCGACCGGGTGGTCTGCAAGGGAACGCTGCGGGATAATCTGTATTTGCAGATTGAAGAGAGACAGGGGGATAAGGAATACTATATCCCTGATCCGGAAGAGATCACTGACTATTATGAAAATGGTTATCCGTCAAAAGATCCGGTGTATCAGGAACTGTTAAGTTTTCTGGTTAATGATCTGGAGCTCGATCTGGAAGACGCATGGGATCTGATGCCGGTCTTATGGGGACATATCTCACTGGGCGCTGCTCCTTCTGATATTATGGATGTTTTTGAGGAAGAAGGGATTGCCATGCCGTCCGAAGAGGTATTCAGAGAGTTTATAATGCTTCTGATGGATGTGAATAATCATACAAGAATGGTGTCGAACAGAGGATTTACCCCGCTGGAGATGGCAGAGCGAATGCCGCATGCGCCGAAGGGGACGCGGCCGACGATTGTCCCGATGAGCAGTATGGCGGCGGATCTGCTCAGAGAGTCACAGGAAGAACTCAGCAGAATGGGGATACATGCAGATCTGGATGCAAATGCTGTGGAGATTCCGGCAGCTGTTATGCCGAATGGGGCCAAAGGGAAAATCGTGTCGGGCAGCAGGAAGATCTACCCGAATGATCCGTGTCCGTGCGGGAGCGGGAAGAAGTATAAGAAATGCTGCGGAAAGAATAAGTAAAGCAGCCAGGACAGGAACAGAATGCAGAAATGAAAGGGGCTGTCGCACTAAATAATTAGTGTGGCAGCCCCTTGTCATTCAAATAAAATATGAGAAATGTGATGATTCCTACTTCGCCGGCACGATCTCGAGCCAGTATCCGTCCGGATCCGAGATAAAGTAGATGCCCATCTTCGGATTTTCGAAGCAGACGCATCCCATCTCTTTATGTTTCGCGAATGCGGCGTCAAAATCATCCACTTCAAATGCAAGATGGATCTCATTGTCGCCGAGGTTGTAGGGGCGGTCCATATCCCGGAGCCATGTGAGCTCGAGAAGGTGAGGTGTTGTTCCGTCTCCCAGGTATACGAGCCTGAAGCTGCCGTCATCAGCGTCTGTCGTGCGCGTTACGGTAAGCCCCAGGGCTTCCTTGTAGAATTCAAGTGATTTATCCAGGTCGTAGACGTTCAGATTGTTGTGTGCAAATGTAAATTTCATATGTGATTCTCCTTGTTGGTTGAATTTTGCAGACGGAATCGGATCCGGAGCTGCGATCTGTGTTTATAGTAGCATAAAATTCGCGAAATTTACACGGTCTTTTATGAAGCGAAAAACAAATTATTCCGTAAATGAGTATTGCTATCACGTCAGCGTGATGAAATATACTCAGGTACACGGAGAAAGGAAAGACCGTGATGAAAACAATTAGTGAAGTAAGTCGGATTGTGGGGATCAGCAGACGAACGCTGCAGTATTATGATGATGAGGGAATTCTCCTGACAGAGAGAACTCCGAATAATCATCGGGTGTACGACCAGAATGCCATGGAAAGTATATGGCAGATACTGGTTTACAAGGAGATGGATTTTGAACTGCAGGAGATCAGGCAGCTGTTGAAATCGGATAAGGCTCAGAAAGACCTGTATTTTAAGAAGAGGATAGAAGCAATTAGAAATCAGATTATCACATTAAAAGTGCAGATGAAATTTATCTCACTGGTTCAGGTGAAAGAGATGCCGGCGAAACCGGATGAAAACAGCGGAAAGACATATGTGAGGCGCATAGAAGAACTAAGAAGAAAAATCCGGGAGGAAGTTACAGGGTAACAGTTCGGTCATCAGGGAAAGGGCAGGCTGATTTGTGCCTGCCTGATGCCTTTTTGCTGATTTTATAGTATACTGTCTGAGTGTGAGGGATGCAGGACAGTTTCAAAATAATGCGGACTGAACTGCTGCGATTTGCAGAGATGAGGTTTGACGAACAAAGGATAAAGGAGAGGGTAAAATGTTAGAGCAAATGAAAAAGAGCAATGTGAGGAAAATAGCAGTAGTGCTTGCAGCGCTTGTTGTGCTGATTTTCTCAATGACTGTTGTTACCAAGGCAGCCACTGACCCGGCGAACCATACGAAGACGTTGGAAGCGCTGGATGAGAAGAAAGCAGATGTCCTGAAATTGACAGCATCGTCAGCCGCGGCGTCAACAGCAATAGCTGCAATCCCCGGGGATGCGACCACTCCGGTGGCAAATAAACTGGCGGATTTGACGTCATATTTTCTGATCATTCTTATGGTGGTCTTTCTGGAAAAATATCTGGTGACGCTTACGGGATATGCGGCGTTCTTCATATTGATTCCGGCAGCGTGCGTTTTGATTGCCGCCGGGGTATGCCTGGGCAGACGGGGATTAAAAATACTGGCAGCGAAAATCGCAGCCTTCGGACTGGTTATATTCCTGATTATTCCGATGAGCATGCAGGTATCCTCGATCATAGAAGACACTTACGAGTCAACTCTCGAGACGACTGTGCAGGAAGCGGAGGACATAACGGATGAGATAAATGAAAATACTGATTCAGATGGAAATATACTGGAACAGGCATTGTCAAAGATTAAAAACGGTGTGTCAGGACTGCTGGAAAAAGGTGAACAGCTGCTGAACCGGTTTATTGAAACAATCGCTGTGATGCTGGTGACATCCTGCCTGATCCCGATCGCGGTGCTGCTGTTCGTGCTCTGGTTTGTCAAGATGCTGTTCGGAATACAGATAAAAGTGCCGGAGAATCTGCCGAAGAGGATCTCAGCAAAAGTTCCAGGGGGAAAGAGACCTGGGGTGAAGGTGAAAGAGACGGAGAGCGACGAGATTTAAGGCAGTGGAAGTGGTGAACTATGCTTATAAGATGGGAATAATGGGGGTGAAAAGTCGGTTTGTTTAAGCCGGCTTTTTATCATAAAAAGTAAACTTGCTAAATTATGGATATTATTGAATAATAGAGAAAAGAGAGGATTTGGAACAGCATAAAGGTTGAAATGGTTATCGTGTTTGATGAAAAAAAGTGAAAGGAGTGGGGGAGCTTTATTGCTCTGAGTAAAATGGAGAAAAAATTGGGATTTGGAAAAATACTCGCAGATACGGGAAATAATGCAAAAGAGTTATTTAAGAAATCGAAAGAAGCAGTGGTTCAAGCAACTGATCAGAATGACGATGGAAAGCTGGATTATAAAGATGTTTCAATAATTGCGGGATCTGTAGAGAACACTGTAAAAAAAGCAGCACAGGTAATGAAAGAACAGATGGAAGAAAAGAACCGGATTATGGAATTGAAGACTTTGCGACCGGTTTTCAAAGAATCCCTTAATGATGAACAGTTTTTTATGTCTAAATTTATAAGGATAACAGAGAGGGATAAGAAACATGCTGAGAGTGAAGTATGCAAAGGATCAATCGGATATGTATCTGAGCAGAAAGGGCTTCGCATTGTAAATATTTTTCAGGACTCAATTGACGCATTTGGATTAACGTTTTATCCGAATTATGACAGTGAATTTTATTATGTTGATCCAAGTGATGGGTGTAATTATATTGCATTGGACGACTATTTTGGGTATTTAAAACTTGCGCGTGTAAATGAGTTGCAGAAACTTGCCCAGGATCTGGGAGTGGTGTGGTATAAAAAAGTTGACAGCTTATTCTCAAGGATTTCATAATAAAACCAAGAGAATAAGGAGGTATTCAAAGTGGCACGTAAATATGACCATGAATACAAAGTACAGGCAGTGAAACTTGCCAAAGAAATCGGCGGCGCTAAGGCTGCTAAAGAATTAGGAATCCCTGAAGGAACCATCCATACATGGCTGAAAGCTGTAAGAGCTGGTAAGCTGGATGTTGGGGAAGGTTCCCATACCCCTGCCAGTGCAATGAGCCTGTCAGAAGAAATTACCATGCTGCGTAAGCGGGTGAAGGAGCAGGATAAAGAAATCCGCCGCCTGAAGGAAGAAAATGAATTTCTGGAGGAAGCCAGCGCTTTTTTCGCCGCCAGCCGTCGGAAGTCAGCAAAAACCAGAGAATGATCTTTCTCGCTTTGAAAACAGAGGACGGCAGGATTACCGGAAAAATTTCATTTTATTGCCGGATGCTTGGTATCAGCCGGCAGGGCTTCTATAAATATCTCGCAAACAAAGACCGTCCATGGAAGTACCAGGATCTGGCGGATGCCATGAAAGAAATCATCAGTGAGGATGAATGTAACGATACTTATGGACGGATCCGGATGTATCAGGCGCTGTTGCTGAAGC
>DXGZ01000014.1 GCA_019113645.1 Candidatus Mediterraneibacter vanvlietii
ACCACTTCGTCCGGGAATACTCATCCCCCAGATATCTCCGGAAACCGCTTTCCTCCACATCCTGATAGGTCACATCAGAATAAGACCGGCTGTATACATTCCCCTTGTTGTCCACATAGCAGTAATCCGCCACGTAGTCCAGATCGATATAGGCGAAATATTTGCTCAGAGCAATATGCTTCACATCCTCCAGTCCCTGTGTCTGGAGGCTCTCCTGCACGTCATCGTAAAAAATACATTCCGCAGTCGCCTCATCGGTCTGCTGAAACATATTCTCCAGCGTCAGCCCCGTCCGTTCTGTCAGGAACTCATATTTATCGACAATCGAATTCGTCAGTCGATTCCTCACACTCAGCATGACGCCGAAGCTGGACAGCAGAAGCGCCAGCCCCAGAAGGGCTGCCGTATATTTCAGATATCGCTTCTGTATTCCGGATCTCTTCTTACTCTTTTTCATCTGATCTCACTCATACCTCGTATTCCTTTTTATATTCACTGGGCAGCCTGCCCGTATACTGCTTGAACAGATGGGAGAAATAGGACGGATTGTGAATACCCACTGCCTCACAGATATCCCCGATACTTCCGTTTCCCTCCTCGAGCAGCCGCTTCGCCTTCTCCATCCGCTGCTGCATCAGATATTTCTTAAAAGTCATGTGAAATGTATTCTTAAAAACCCTTCCGAAATAAACCGGATTCAGGTAAATATGGCCTGCCACGGACACAATGGACAGATCCTCTTCCTGAAGATGTTCATCAATGTAGGCAACAGCCTCTTTCATATAGTCCTTGAAATATCTGGTCTCATCCTCTGCCGCTGTCTTCTCCCTCACCCCAATGGCATCGCCCAGGATCTTGTAACACACATCCACGGCTTTCGCAGCGCTGAGATTCTCGAGATTATTGTAATAATTGCGGAACTTCTTTTTGATCTCATCGTTCAGTCCATAGGAGTCCCGAAGCATAAATTCTGTCTTCAGCATCACACGATGCAGATGCTGGCACTGCTGTTCCTCATCATGAGGCAGCCCATAGATCAGCTGAACAAAAGCTTCTTTCAACTCTTTTTCGTTATTCTTCCGTACCGCGCACACAATCAGATTGTCCGCCTCCACAGCCTGCTCCTCCGCAGCGGTCACTTCCACCTCTTCCGAAACCGTAAACGCACTGGCTCCGGAGGCACTTGCCATGTCAAACAGCTTCTGCGCTTCCGCATAGCTCCGCCGGATCCCTTCGATCCCTTTATACGGCTTGGAAATCGCCGCCACCACCGGGCTCTTCTCATCCTCTTTCACATGTTCCAGCAGATGTTTCAGCTCCATCACCGCGCTCTTATCCTCTGTCCGGATAATAAAGGCACAGTCCTCCTTGCCTTCCGCCTTCCAGAAGAAGAACTTCCCGCCTATCACTTCCTCGAGCTGTTTCATCAGGGCAAATCGGGCAGCTTCGTAATCCAGCGAGTGGGTGATCCTGTAAGCCAGATCTATGTCCACACATACCGTGATAAACCGGTCCTCATTCCCCGGCATGTCACCAAGCATCTGCATCACTTCCTCCACCTTTTCCTTCGGGATCCGGTTCTGCACATACTTCTGGATCACTACCTGAAGGAAACTGTCATGGTCTTTCACCAGAAGCTTCTCCCAGCTCTCATATTTCTCATCATTCTCAATCCGCTCCATGCAGACCCTGTAGGCGCTCTGCATAGTCTCCTGCAGCTTCTCGTCCTCGATCGGCTTCAGAAGATAGGCAAAAGCCCCCAGGTCGCACGCCTGCTGCGCATAGTCAAAATCCCTGTACGCGCTCAGCACAATGAAAAGACATTCCAGGTCCGTCTTCTGGATCTCTTCCATAACCATCAGCCCCGTGATCTGCTTCATCCGGATATCCGTCAGCACCACATGAGGCTGTACCTCCTCGATCACCTGGATTGCCTGTTCCCCGCTCTGCGCTGTCCCGACTACCCGGAATCCCATGCTTTTCCAGTCATAAGTATCCAGCAGCCCCTGCAGCAAAATAGGTTCGTCGTCAACGATTACCAGTTTTAGTAATTCCATAATACTCTCCAGTCCATACACTGAGTCTATCTTAACATATTCCAGCTTTATTTTAGAATTTTATTTCGGAGAGCGTTAGCAAAAAACATACATGAGGTGCAAAAAAATAAACAAGGGCAGGGGCTGGCGCAGCTCCCTGTCAAACAGAAAAATCATCCGGCACATTACTCTGTACCGGATGATCGCTTTCCTGCCTCCCCATTTTTTCACCCATGCTGATGAAGATATTTCTCTCTTGTAGCCATCCCTCCCCTGATATGTCTCTCAGATTTGTTCATATCCAACACCTTGCGGGCTTCACGGGCAAGGGAAGGGTTGATCTGGAGGAGCCGCTCGGTGACATCCTTATGTACCGTACTCTTGCTGATCCGAAACTGCTTCGCCGTCTGCCTCACAGTCGCGTTATTCTCAATTATATAATCAGCAATCTCCACGGCTCTTTCCTCAATGTAATCTTTCAAAAAAATCCCCCTGCAAACATCGTTTTTACAATGTATGCAGGGGGAAGGGGTGTCATGCTTATTTAAACGCTCTTCTTTTGTCCGTATTCACACTGGATATCACAGGTTTTTCTTACGTAATCCTCATGCAAAGCAGCTTACGCCAGACTTCAGCAGCAGTATTTTCTGTATGCCTCCATCACCGTTCGCTGGATCTCTTCTTTAAATCTTTTCGGACCTGTTACTTCGCATTCTTCTATATGTTCTAAAATCCATGTCTTCATTGCCGATGGCACAGACATAATTTTAACGCGAATAACATTATCGTCTCTTCTCATAACCTCTGCGTCTTTTCCAAAAGTATCCACTATATCTTGCCATAACTCCACACTGCATTCTATTTCATGCCGTTCTTTTTTCTCTCCGTTCTGAAATATATGTTCTTTGGCATACTGACCAGGATTAAATCCTCCAAAGATCATATCTATCCCTCTCTCCAATATTACAATATCTTTAATATGATCAATGCGAATATGCTCCAATTCATCTCTACCTTCTCTTTTCACCAGAATATAATAATTCCCCTCTGCCCAGAGAGTTACATAAGGACTGAATACAATAGGGCTATCCTGTTTTTCCGTCAGCTCGTGATCCATTCCATATTCCATCATTCTGGCGCTCACCTTACAGCCCTGATTAATTGCAACGTTCAGCGCATCTATATTGTAAAACAACTGCTTATTCAATATCTTCTTCTCAGATTTGACAAAAACAGTTTTCTGCAGCATTCTTCCCTGAAATATACTCTGTGTATTTATCAATTTCCTGATAATTTTCTTCCCGGTTTCTTCCTTTATCATATCCGAAGCGGCCACAGCGTCACAGAGAAGCCTTATTTCCGACAACTCAAATTCCCTGTCAATCAGATAATACCCTTCCCGATTCTCCTGATATCCTTCTATATCAATCCCCATACTTCGAAGCGCATCAATATTACGATAAATTGCCCTGCGCTCCATATCTACATCGTATACTGTTTTCAGCTTTTCACGTATCTTTTCGGCTGACAGGATATGATTTTCGTCTGTATACATTTTCAGTATTTCATATACACATAATATAGTTGCCTTTTGTGCGATCATCATTTTTACCTCTAACATTTTCTATTTTATATTATACAAACTTGATATCTCCTCGGCAACTGATCGCTGTACCATTTCAGGTACAGCAGTTGGAACATATATAGCAGCTTCAGTGTGGTATAGTCTACTCACAAAAACAGAAAACGGAGGGTAATCAGATGAACATACCACACATTAATCACGCACTCGAAAATATTACAGCTGCATGTCAGAAAAAGCTTTCTCTTCTTTATCCACAGGGAGTGCCGGAATCTGTATACATCAGATACAAAAAGGAGCTTTCTTTTCTCTCTGACTCTAACCTCATAGACGATTTTGAAATATTCCGGCTTTTATCGGAAGAAGCAAAAAAGAGTTCAACTCCTGTGCGCACGAGAGGGACCGTTATGGGATCATTTATTTATTATCTTCTCGGAGTAAACTGCTTCAATCCGCTTCCGGTTCACTACTATTGTACGGATTGCGGATATTATGAGGAAGTCAATACACATCTGTTCGGCATTGATCTTCCATTGAAAAAATGTCCGCGCTGTGGAAATGATATTTCGGCTGACGGCTTTAATCTTCCCATTGAAAGTGTCTGGGGAAATGACGGAAAAAAGACCATATCTTTTGATTACAATATAAGTACCGAATTTCTTCCATTTGCCCGAAGAGTTCTTACGTCCATATACCCTGATAATCCAATCGTTCCCTGGGGTATGTTTCGGTTGGAATCCGGTATTGAATCATCCCCTTGTGATAAACAGATAATCGGGATTTCTCACGTCGGATATGCAGTACTTCCGGCTGGAAACAATATTCAGGATTATCCGGATCTGATTTCTTATTTAGAAGACGGAGAGCCGTGTGTCACAGGGGGATGCTGGGAACTTTCAACGCATTTATTAAAAACAGTACCTTTACATCCTTTTGAACATATGGATAATCTTCTCAGACTACAGCGCGCAACCGGAATTTACGCAAATGAACTGTCTCCGAATAATCTTCGCGATATTACCTGGAGCAATATCTGCAATACGACTCTTCTGAACAATTCTTCAAGAATGCTGTTTCATGAGCTGAAACCGAAAACATTTAAAGATATGGTAGCTTTGGAGTCAAGTACTCATAGTTCTTTTTCGTGGAAGAAACTCGGAGCAGAAAGATTCGATCTATTCCGTTTTCAGCAAATGATATCTTCTGACGTATTCAAAAAATATCCCTGCTTTACACGGGAAG
>DXGZ01000015.1 GCA_019113645.1 Candidatus Mediterraneibacter vanvlietii
AATGCATATTTTGATATAAAATGATAGAATTTATCTATGAATTGTGATATTTTATAGAAAGAGGTGATGTTATGAATCTGAATCAGCTTTATTATTTTTCCAAACTTGCGGAAGTAGAGCACTATACAAAGGCGGCTGAGGCGCTGGATATTTCTCAGCCCTCCCTGAGCCATGCCATCGGTTCTCTGGAAAAAGAGCTGGGCACAAAACTGTTTGAAAAGCAGGGGAGAAATGTTGCACTGACAAAATATGGAAGGATTTTTCAGGAATACGTTGAAGAATCACTCAGAATTCTGGATACAGGAATGCAGAAAGTGCGGTCTCTTACCGGACAGACAGAAGGCGTGATTGAGCTGGGGTATATCTATACACTGGGAAGTGAGTTTGTCCCCCGGATTGTGAGTGATTTTCTGCGAACTCACGAGGAGCTGAACGTGCGTTTCCGATTTACGGTGGGAAATACTTCGGAAGTAATACAGGGGCTGAAAGAGGAACGGTTTGACATTGGTTTCTGTTCAATGACAGAAAAGGAGAGCGGAATACAGTTTACACCTGTAGGCACGGAAAATCTTGTGGTTGTGGTGCCGAAAGGACATCCGCTCTCGGAGGAACAGGCGGTATTTCTGGAAGAAGCGGCGGCATATCCACAGATTTATTATACGTCAAACAGTGGACTTCGGCCTGTTGTGGATAAGATGTTTGAACAGATGAGAATCAAGCCGGAGATCGCTTATGAGATCGAGGAGGACGGCTCAATGGCAGGACTGGTGGCACAGGGGTTCGGAATTGCCGTTATGCCGGAGATCCCGATCCTGAAGCAGCTGAATGTGGATGTGCTGGGAATCCGGAATCAGCATGAAAAGCGGTATATCTATATGGCGCGCGGGAGAGATAAATATCAGACGCCGGTAGTGCGCCGGTTTGCGGATTATGTGAAGAGAAGAAATTTCTGGTAGCAGATCAGATTCTGGAGCCTTCCTTCTTAATAAATGATATAAAGCTGCGAACCGCCGGAATCTGATAATGGTCTCTAAGATAACCCATGTATACGGTATGCTGCAGGCTGATGTCGGTCAGATGCAGTTTTTCCAGCTGAAAATGCTCCAGGATATCTACGTCTGCAATCAGAGCAATGCCAAAGTCTTCTGCAACAAGAGATGCAATCGCGTTTTCATCAGGAGATTCACAGATGATATTCGGCTGCAGGGAGTAAGAGGCATAGGTGCGGAGCGTAAATTTCCCCAGGCCGGAATTCCGGTCATAACCGATGACGGGGTATCCTTCCAGGTCTTTGAGTGAGACATTCTCTTTTGATGCAAGAGGATGACCGAGGGGAGTAATAATGATCATTTCCTGTTTCAAAATGGGGACGAACTGTATTCCAGGTTCGTCTTCCACATATGCGCCAAAGATTACGTCATAATTTTCAGCTTTCAGTCCGTTGACCATTTCATAGGTATTCGTCTGATGAAAATTGAAACTGATTTTTTCATTGCTGCCGCCGGCGAGAAACTGACGTACCATATGCGGGATATACCAGGCGGCCAGAGGAAACACATAGGCGATATCTACGTGCCCGGAACTCCCGGCAAGACGTTTCATCTGTTTTTCCGCAAGCGCAACATCATTTAAGATGCGGTCTGCATGTTCCAGAAAGATACGGCCGTATTTTGTCAGAGTGACAGTTCTTCCTTTCCGTTCAAACAGGACAATTCCCAGTTCATCTTCCAGATTGGAGATAGAACGGCTTAAAGACGGCTGAGAAATATTGAGTTCTGATGCAGCAAGGCGAAAATGCTGGCATCTTGCAACAGTCTGAAAATAGACAATCTGATTTAATGTCATTGTCGGAGCCTCCTTTAGGTTTGATGAGTCTTTAGAGGTATTATACTACAAGTGATAGCAAAAAACTATCAAAAATCACAAAAAGATATATTGGAACTATAAGAGTAAATTTCGTATAATGGAGGCAGAGAGGTTGTTTGATATTTAACAAACAAAACTATATGTCAAAGGAGAGAAATCATCATGGCAGAAAGAATCACAGGACACACAGAGTTAATTGGTCTGATGGCTTATCCGATCAGACACTCCAGTTCTCCGGCAATGCATAATGAAGCATTTGCAACACTGGGACTGGACTACGCATACCTGGCATTTGAGGTCGACAATGACACACTGGAAGATGCTGTCAAAGGTCTCCGTGCATTAAAAATGGTAGGATCTAATGTTTCCATGCCGAACAAAACAGTTGTCGGACAGTATCTGGATGAACTTTCGCCGGCAGCTCAGATGTGCGGCGCAGTCAACACAATTGTAAATGACAACGGCAAGCTGATCGGACACATCACAGACGGTATCGGTTACATGCAGTCATTAAAAGACAATAACATCGATGTAATCGGAAAGAAGATGACGATCACAGGCGCAGGCGGAGCTGCAAAAGCGATCGAAGTTCAGGCAGCGCTGGACGGCGTAAAAGAAATCTCTATCTTCAATATCAAAGACAAGTTCTGGGAAGCAGCAGAGAAGACAGTTGAGACAATCCGCAACAATACGGACTGTGTTGTGAATCT
This sequence comes from Candidatus Mediterraneibacter vanvlietii, assembly GCA_019113645.1. Classification (GTDB taxonomy): domain Bacteria; phylum Bacillota; class Clostridia; order Lachnospirales; family Lachnospiraceae; genus Mediterraneibacter; species Mediterraneibacter vanvlietii. The sequence goes on from DXGZ01000015.1 coordinate 2,577, forward strand.
GTATGATCTGGATGACAAAGAGAAGTTAAGAGAAGAGATCGCAGACAGCTATCTGTTCGCTCAGGCTACAGGCGTTGGTATGAAACCCCTTGAAGGACAGTCTGTTGTTCCGGACAAATCTTTCTTCCGCCCGGATCTGATTGTGACAGATACGATCTACGCTCCGAGAGAGACAGCTCTCCTTAAGATGGCGAAAGAAGCAGGATGCAAGACAATGAACGGTCTTGGCATGATGCTCTTCCAGGGTGATGCTGCATTCTATCTGTGGACAGGCAAACACATGCCGATCGACCACATGAAAGAAGTACTTGACATTAAATATGACTAAAAACAATATGAGAGAAGAGGGAAATACGAATCATGAATAAGAAATATCTGCCCAGTGCACTTATCCTTTATTTAAACTATTTTATCCACGGTATCGGATGTTCTATCTTAAGCCAGCAGCTTGTTAAAGAATTGCTTGCTGAGCAGTGGGGTATGGACGGCGTTATGGGAGTTACCGCTGTTGCAGCAGCGCTGGGTCTCGGACGTCTGATCTCCCTGCCGTTTGCAGGACCGCTTTCCGATAAATTCGGAAGAAGAATCTCCGTACTCATCGGATGCTTTTCCTATGTGATCTTCTTCGTTGGAATCGCATTCTCACCGAACATGACGATCGCATATGTTGCCGCTGTACTTGGAGGTATCGCGAACTCCTTCCTTGACACAGCCACATATCCGGCAGTTGCAGAGATTATCTACAAATATACAGGTATCGCTACGATGGGAATCAAGCTGTTCATCTCAGTTGCACAGCTGCTCCTGCCGTTCTTCCTTGGCCTCTGCGTAGGTACATCTATGTCTTACCTGATGCTTCCGCTTGTATGCGGTATCGTGATTGCAGTACTTGGCGTACTGGCTATCTTTGCTCCGCTGCCGAAGGTTGAAGGTGTGGGCAAAGGCGAGTCCTTCCTGAACAACTTAAAGAGCGCACACTTCTCTGTTGAGAGTATCGCTCTGATCCTGATCGGATTTACGTGTACAGCTACATTCCAGCTCTGGCTGAACTGCGCGCAGACATTCGGTAAGGAAGTTGCGGGTATTGCATCTGAGGATGTAGGTATGATGCAGACATACTATTCAGCAGGTACGCTGGTAGCTCTGTTTGTTACAAGTATCCTGATCACAAAGTTCAAACAGGTGCGTTTCCTTATCATCTACCCGGTAATTTCACTGGTAATGCTTGTTCTTGTATACCTTGTGAAATCACCGATGATCTGCTACGTTGGCGCATTTGTAGTAGGTTACGCGGGAGCCGGCGGTGTGCTTCAGATGGCGACGGCTGTTGCAAATGACCTGTTCCCGAAGATCAAGGGAACTCTTACCAGCCTTGTCATGATCGCGTCCAGTCTGTGTAACTACACAATTCTGACAGCGGCATCCAACATGTCCGCATCAGGAGTTATCGTGATGAATATCGTGATCACTCTGATCGGAATCCTGCTTGCGTTATTTGTAAATGCAAGATATGGTGTGCTTCTGAAAAACGCTGACACATCAAAATAATATGAAATGACGAAAGGCAGCAGCCGGACGGACCGATGCGGGCCCGCCGGAAAGCTGCCTTCCTGCAGTTAAAGAAAAGAAAATGAGGCAGAATATATTTTGCCGCCGTGAATCAATATTCTGGTAGGAGGATGTTAAGTATGAATCCGGTTAAAGTAAGAAACGTAGAAATTGGAACAGGAATCCCGAAGATCTGTGTGCCGATCGTAGGTGTGACAAGAGAGGAGATCTTAAAAGCAGCGGAAACGATTAAGACAACAGCGGCAGACGTTGTTGAGTGGCGCGTAGACTGGTATGAGGATATCTTCGATTTTGAGAAAACAGAAGAGACAATGAAAGCTTTAAGAGAAGTTCTTGGTGAAACTCCGATTCTCTTTACATTCCGTACTTCAAAAGAAGGCGGGGAGAAAGCGATCGAGGATGAGGCTTATGTAGAGCTGAACCAGAAAGCCGCAAGAACAGGACTGATTGACCTGGTAGATGTGGAGGCGTTTACAGGTGATGACGCAGTGAAGGCTGTGGTAGAGACGGCTCATGAGTGCGGTGTGAAAGTGGTTGCGTCAAATCACGATTTCCACAAGACACCTGATAAGGATGAGATTGTATCCCGCCTGCGCAAAATGCAGGATCTCGGGGCTGATATTCCGAAGATCGCTGTAATGCCGCAGAATAAGAAAGATGTCCTGACTCTGCTGTCGGCAACGGAAGAGATGGCGACAGAGTATGCTGACCGTCCGATTATCACAATGTCCATGTCGGGAACAGGCGTGATCAGCCGTCTCTGCGGTGAAGTGTTCGGTTCGGCGCTTACATTCGGCGCTGTAGGAAAAGCTTCCGCTCCGGGACAGATGGGGGCGGAAGATCTTCAGACTGTTTTAACACTTCTTCACAAGAGCCTGTAAGCAGCGTGCTGCGGCGCTTGGAAATGGTAAAAAACTTCATATGAAAAGTGCCAAAAGCTGGTTGATTTTTGGATGAAAATAAGGCAAAATACACATCAAGGGAGTCGGTGTTCCCTGCACCGGCTCCTGTTTTTTGTTTGACAGGAAATTTTCCGGCAGATCCGGAAAGAGATTCCGTGGACAAAATGGAGTATGTTATCAAGGAAAGAGGGAGATGATGTTATGAAAAGAATTTTGAAATGGCTGGATGATTATCTGGAAGAGGTGCTTCTTGCCGCCGCCCTCACTGCGATGGCGGTGATCATGGGGGTGCAGGTGTTCTGCAGATATGTTCTGGGCGCCTCGCTGTCATGGTCTGAAGAACTGACCCGGTATATATTTATCTGGGCGGGCTTTTTAAGTATCAGCTACTGTACGAAGAAATGTATTTCGATTAAAATTGAGCAGTTTGTCGCACTTTTTCCAAAACGGGGAAAGGCGGTATTCAAAGTGGTGAATCATACGCTTGAACTGATCCTGTTTGTCTATCTGATTCCATTTGCCTGGAAATATCTGATGTCTGCCGTGGCTAACGGACAGACAAGCCCTGCCATGGGAATTCCCATGTATTTGGTGCAGGCAGCTCCTCTGACCGGATTTATCCTTGCGGCAGTCCGGGTATTCCAGCGATGGATTATAGAATTTAAAACAGCAAGAGGAAAGGGAGGGGAATAAAATGTCAGCTTTGGTTGTTTTTATTATATTTGTTGCATGTCTGGTTATTGCGATTCCCGTATCCGTATCTCTGGGAATTGTGTCGGTCCTTCCGGGAGCGTTTGACCCTTCCTTTACTGCCAGCGGCACATATGTGATCCGTTCCATGCTGGGAGGCCTCGACAGCTTTCCGCTTCTGGCAGTGCCCATGTTTGTTCTTTCGGGAATTATTATGGCGCGGGGAGGAATCTCAAGAAAACTGTTTGATGTTTTTGCGTATTTTATGGGGAAACGCACAGCAGGAATGCCCTGCGCGGTGATCGTTACCTGCCTGTTTTACGGAGCAATTTCCGGGTCAGGGCCTGCAACTGTAGCGGCAGTCGGAAGCATGACGATTCCGATTCTGGTCGAAATGGGGTATGACAGAAAGTTCTCTACAGCGCTGGTTGCCGTTGCGGGAGGTCTCGGTGTGATTATACCTCCGAGTATTCCGTTCATCATGTACGGCTCTGCTTCAGGAGCTTCGGTGAGCGATCTCTTTATTGCAGGAATTGTGCCGGGACTGCTGATTGGTGCACTCCTGATGATTTATGCTTTTTATTATTGTAAAAAGAACGGGGAGGACCAGGAAAAGAAAATGGTGCTGGTGGGAGAACTCCATGACAGAGGCATCCTCGGCGTACTTAAGGACAGTGCTTTTGCGCTTTTAAGTCCGGTTATTATACTGGGATGTATCTATTCAGGCATTGCTTCACCGACAGAAGCGGCAGTGATTTCCGTATTTTATGCGCTGCTTATCAGTATGTTTGTCTACAAAACGATTAAGGCCAGGGATATCTGGGCAATTTTAGTGGAGTCTATCAGAACCTACACGCCGATCCTTTTTATTCTTGCAGCGTCCATTGCGTTTTCCAGAGTGCTGACACTGATGCAGGTTCCGCAGCTGATCAGTTCCTGGATTCTGACTCACTTTACAAATCCGATTATCCTTCTTCTTGTGATTAACGGATTCCTTCTTATCGTGGGTATGGTGATGGATACTACGCCGGCGATCCTGATTCTGACACCGATCCTTCTGCCGATTGTGGAGGCAATCGGAGTAGATCCGATTCACTTCGGTGTGATTATGGTTGTCAACCTGGCGATTGGTTTCGTGACTCCGCCAATCGGAGTCAACCTGTTCGTGGCAAGTTCGCTTACGGACGTGCCGGTGATGGAGATTGCAAGACGGGCAATGCCGATGATCATCTATTTCCTCATTGCGCTGCTCGTGATTACATTTGTGCCGTCAGTCAGCCTTGTGCTGCTGTAACCGGCAGGATCATGTGAAAAGGAGGCAGTTATGAGAAAGAAAAATCTTTATGCCGCTGCGGCTGTTCTTGCAGTGGCGGGAGTGCTTGCGGGATGCGCGGCATCGGAAGACGGTGAGCAGCGCTATGCCTATCCGCTGGGAACGGCAAGCCCGGAAGATACGGTAACGCAGATCTATGCGGAGCGGTTTGCGGAAGAGGTGGACCGCTTAAGCGACGGAAGAATAAAAATCACAGTTTATCCGAACAGTGTGCTCGGCGGTGACAGGGAGCTCCTGGAGAGCTGTTATGACGGTGATATTCCTTTTGTAATTCAGAATACGGCTCCACAGGTTAATTTTATCGATGATACGGCTGTTTTTGATATGCCGTGTGTGTTTGACAGCGTAGAGGATGTGCGGGAGACAGTGGATCAGCCGGATTTTATGGAACTGATGCAGCAGTCTTACAGGGAGGCAGGATTCGAGCTTCTGGGATATGCGGATCAGGGATTCCGTGTTATGTCCACGAATAAGAAGGTTGATGATTTTTCGGATTTTAAAGGACAGAAGATCCGTACAATGGAAGATCCTTATCAGCTCAGTTTCTGGCAGGAACTCGGATCTAACCCGACGCCGATGAATTTCAGTGAGGTATATATCGGCCTGCAGCAGCATACGATTGATGCCCAGGAGAATCCATATGAGGTTATTGTATCCAACCGGCTCTATGAACAGCAGGATTATATTGTGGAGACGAACCATGTACCGCACCTGATTTCTCTTGTTGTCAGCGAAGCGTTTTTTGAGGAACTGTCCGAGGAGGATCAGCAGATCCTGATTGAGGCGCAGGAGATTGCCAAAGAGTATGCAAGAGAGCAGTCTGATGAAAGAATTGAGGACAGGATTCAGACGATACAGGACAGCGGTACAGAGATCGTGACACTGGATGATGCGACTTTTGATCAGATGAGGGAGGCATCTCAGCCGGTCTATGATCAGATTGCAGAAGTAGTGACTCCGGAGATCTATGATTTATATATGAATGAATAAAATCCCGTGAGATACCGGGGAGGGGGTGTGCGGCAGCGCGGATGCGTCTGCCGCTGTACACCTGTCTGCAGGAAAAATGAGAACCCTGTGCGCAGCGGATAACTGTGCATGGGGATTTTTGTTTTGCGGGAAGGGAGGGAACGGTTCAGACCGTGACATGAAACTGTTAGATGAAAATTCAAAAAACAGTTGAAAAATACCTGCACAGGGTATATAATTGCAATCGAAAAGAAAAATACCCCACTGGGGTTTGCGAAACTGACAGGAAAGGAACAGGAGTATGGAAGAAAACAAGAAAGCAGATATTAATATAGAAGAGAGAACAGAAAAGCTTGAAAAAGACGAAGTCTGTCCCGGATGTGTTCATAAGACGAAAGAGCGTTCGGACAAGGAACGAAGAGATATGATGAACCGGCTGAGCAGGATTGAAGGTCAGGTGAGAGGGATTAAAAGGATGGTGGAAAATAACGCATACTGTCCGGATATCCTGATTCAGGTGTCAGCGGTGAATGCTGCCCTGAACAGTTTTAACAAGGTGCTTCTTGCCAGCCATATTAAAACCTGTGTTACTGAAGATATAAAGAATGGTAAGGAAGAGACCATAGACGAGCTGGTTCTGATCCTTCAGAAACTGATGAAATAGGTTCCTTCCGGTGCTGCGCAAGTGGAGAACATCGGAAGGACATAAGATGGGAGGATTCGATATGGAACAATATAACGTAACGGGAATGAGCTGTGCGGCATGCAGCGCCCGTGTAGAAAAGGCGGTTTCAAAAGTGGATGGAGTAACGTCCTGTTCGGTAAGCCTTCTGACCAATTCCATGGGAGTGGAAGGCAGCGCTTCGCCGGCAGACATTATCGCGGCAGTGGAAGAAGCGGGATACGGGGCTTCGGTAAAAGGGGCGAAAGGCGCTGACGCTGCGGGACATGCGGGCTCCGGAATGAGTATTGCTGAAGCGGAAGATTCCCTGAAAGACAGGGAGACGCCAAAGATGAAACGTCGGCTGATCGCGTCTCTGTGCTTCCTTCTTCCTCTGATGTATTTTTCCATGGGACATATGATGTGGAACTGGCCGGTGCCATCATTCCTTGAAGGGAACCATGTGGCAATCGGGATTATTCAGCTTCTTTTTACAACAGCTGTTATGGTAATCAATCAGAAATTTTTCATCAGCGGTTTCCGGGGACTGATCCATAGGGCTCCCAATATGGACACTCTGGTGGCTCTCGGAGCAGGGGCGTCCTACGGGTACAGCCTTTATGCGCTGTTTGCCATGACAGACGCCCAGATGCACCAGGATATGGCAGGTGTGATGTCCTATATGCATGAGTTTTATTTTGAGTCTGCGGCTATGATCCTGACGCTGATTACAGTGGGCAAAATGCTGGAAGCACGGTCCAAGGGACGCACCACAGATGCGTTGAAAAGCCTGATGAAACTTGCCCCCAGGACAGCGGTGGTGTTGAGAAACGGTCAGGAAGAGGAAGTCTCCATTGACCAGGTGAGAAAAGGGGATGTCTTTCTTGTAAGACCCGGAGAAAATATACCGGTAGATGGGATTGTCCTCGAGGGAAGCAGTGCTGTGAATGAGTCTGCGCTGACAGGTGAGAGTATTCCGGTGGATAAAGAAGCAGGGGACGCGGTTTCGGCGGCGACTCTGAATCAGTCCGGATTTCTGAAATGCGAGGCGACACGTGTCGGAGAGGATACAACGCTGTCGCAGATTATCCAGATGGTAAGTGATGCGGCGGCGACGAAAGCGCCGATCGCGAAAGTTGCAGACCGTGTGTCCGGAGTCTTTGTTCCTGCGGTAATCGCTATCGCTGCCGTGACAATTGTTGTATGGCTGCTGTCAGGGCAGACAGTCGGCTTTGCTCTGGCAAGGGGGATTTCTGTACTTGTAATCAGCTGCCCGTGCGCACTTGGGCTTGCCACACCGGTTGCGATTATGGTAGGGAACGGTATGGGAGCAAAGAACGGAATTATGTTCAAGACAGCTGTATCTCTGGAAGAGACCGGAAAGACGCAGATCGTTGCCCTTGACAAGACTGGAACAATTACCAGCGGAGAACCAACGGTGACGGATATGATTCCTGCCGAAGGTGTGACAGAGGAAGAGCTGCTTTACTGTGCTTATGCCCTGGAAAAGAAGAGCGAGCACCCGCTGGCCGGGGCGATCCTGCACAGGGCCCGGGAGGGCGGAATCGATGAAACGCTGGAAGTGGAAGAGTTCCAGGCGGTTCCCGGAAACGGACTGTCCGGTTCGCTGGAAGGGAAACAGCTTCTGGGCGGTAATCTTTCTTTTATCTCAAAAGGAGCAGAAGTTACGGAAGAGACAAGAAAGCAGGCGGAAGAGCTGGCGGCTCAGGGCAAGACTCCGCTGTTCTTTGCCAGGGGCGGAAAACTGATCGGTGTTATTGCGGTTGCGGATGTGATTAAGGAAGACAGCCCGCAGGCAGTGAAAGAACTTCAGAACATGGGAATCCGTGTTGTGATGCTTACCGGCGATAATGAACGCACAGCGAAGGCGATCGGCGCTCTTGCAGGCGTAGATGAGGTCATCGCCGGCGTTCTTCCGGAAGGCAAGGAGAGTGTAATCCGTTCGCTGAAACGGCAGGGCAAAGTCGCAATGGTTGGCGACGGGATCAATGACGCTCCGGCTCTGACAAGAGCGGATATGGGAATCGCCATCGGCGCGGGAACAGATATTGCAATTGATGCAGCGGATGTTGTCCTGATGAAGAGCCGGTTGAGCGATGTGCCGGCAGCGATCCGGCTGAGCAGGGCAACCTTGCGGAACATTCATGAGAACCTGTTCTGGGCATTCATCTACAATGTGATCGGCATTCCGCTTGCGGCAGGTGTGTGGATCCCGATATTCGGGTGGCAGTTAAACCCCATGTTCGGCGCGGCTGCCATGAGTCTGTCAAGTTTCTGCGTGGTCAGCAATGCACTGCGGCTGAACTGGTTCAAAGTGCACGATGCCAGCAGAGATAAAAAAATAAAAAGAAAAGAAAACAAGGAGGAGTCAACAATGACAAAGACGATGAAAATCGAAGGAATGATGTGCGGACACTGCGAGGCGAGAGTGAAGAAAGCGCTCGAGGCTCTGGAGCAGGTGGAATCAGCAGAAGTCAGCCACGAGGCAGGAACAGCGGTTGTCACGCTGAAGGAAGAAGTGGCTGACGATGTGCTGAAGAAAGCAGTGGAAGATCAGGATTATGAAGTGAAAGGGATCAAGTAATCCGCTATTTAGTTGATTAGGTTCGCCGACTTCCAGTGGAAATATTTCCGAAAACAGGGATACCTTCCAAAACATATTCTGCAAGGGTGGAGACTGTGCTCGGCTTCCGCTCCAGGAGCTAAGGGAAACTAAGGAGTTCCGGGGACGGACTAAAAACAGGGACAGACGGTGAGCAACTCGCATTCGCTCAGACAATCTCACCGTCTGCCCCAACGCCCCTCCACGGAACTCCAAGTTTCACTAAGCG